>JANXXW010000130.1 GCA_025350425.1 Rhodospirillales bacterium | reverse complement strand
ACCGTGGGCAAGGCGATCCTTCGCCTGATCCAGCCGACCGATGGCGAGGTGTTCCTCGACGGCGAGCGGATCGACAACCTGCCCATGTCCAAGCTGCGGCCAATGCGGCGGCGGGTGCAGGTGGTGTTCCAGGACCCGTTCAGCAGTTTGAACCCGCGGCAGCGCGTGGGGGACTGCATCGCCGAACCGATCGTCAATTTCGGGCTGGCGAAGAACGCGCGCGAGCTTGAGGACCGGGTGATCGCGCTGATGGACAAGGTGCGGCTGCCCCGCGATGCCATCCGCCGGTTTCCGCACGAGTTCTCCGGCGGGCAGCGGCAACGCATCGGTATCGCCCGCGCTCTGGCGCCTGGGTCTGACCTGATCATCTGCGACGAGGCCGTCTCGGCGCTGGACGTCTCGGTGAAGGCGCAGATCGTCAACCTGCTGTCGGATTTACAGGATGAGCTTGGGCTGGCGCTCCTGTTCATCAGCCACGACCTCGCCATCGTCGAGCACCTCACGCACCGGGTGGCGGTGATGTATCTCGGCAAGATCGTGGAACTGACCGACCGGCGGACCTTGTTCGCGGGCCCGCATCATCCCTACACGCGGGCGCTGCTGTCGGCGGTGCCGGTGCCGGACCCGACCGCGATCCGCCAGCGCATCATCCTGCGTGGTGACGTGCCGAGCCCGATCAATCCGCCGAAGGGCTGCCGCTTCCACACGCGATGCCAATACGTGTTCAATCGTTGCCGGACCGAGGAGCCGCTGCTGCGGAACGTGGGAACCGGACACCAGAGCGCCTGCCACCTGGATTACACGTCCGACAAGGGCGTTATACCCAAGGATGCGTGACGACGCGTGGTTGTCAACCGCCGTGCCTTGACCAGTTCAACAGTGGCAGCGACACTAACCGCCAACGCTGCGATAGTTGCGCGCGGCTTTCCGATCTAGAGGGAGAAATCGATGCCTCAGGTATCGCTTACGGTTAATGGCAAGTTGTCGACGATCGAGGTCGAAGGCCGCACATTGCTGGTCGAGTTGCTGCGTGAAAAGCTGGGGCTGACCGGCACCCATGTCGGCTGCGACACCAGCCAGTGCGGCGCTTGCGTCGTGCATGTGGATGGGGCGTCGGTAAAGGCCTGTGCCATGCTGGCATTGCAGGCCGATGGCACCAACGTCCTCACGATCGAGGGATTGGCGGCGGCTGACGGGACGCTGCATCCGATGCAGGAGATGTTCCGCGAGTATCACGCTCTGCAATGCGGCTTTTGCACGCCGGGCATGGTGATGAGCGCCATCGATCTGGTGCAGACCCATCCGCAGGGCATTTCCGAGGACGAAATCCGGCACGGTCTCGAAGGCAATCTTTGCCGCTGCACGGGTTACCACAACATCGTCAAGGCAATCGCGGCCGCGTGGCCCATCATGCATGGCCAGCAGGTTTCTCTCGCCGCCGAATAACGTCCGCCGCTCCAACAAAAACAATAAGTTCTAGGGGAGGTTAGCATGAATGCGGTTTTCCAGGGTATCGGCGCCAGCGTTCGCCGCACGGAGGATCGCCGCTTCGTCAGCGGCGATGGCCATTACACCGACGACATGAACCGGCCCGGTCAGCTGCACGCGATCATCAAGCGCAGCGACCGGCCGCATGCCCGTATTCTCAATATCGACAAAACGGCGGCGATGGCGTCACCAGGCGTGGTGGCGATCTACACCGGCGAGGACCTGCAGGCCGATGGCGTGGGTGGGTTGCCGTGTGGCTGGGGCGTCAAGAACAAGGACGGCACGCCGATGGCGGAGCCGACCCATCCCGTGCTGGCGATCGGTAAGGCACGGCATGTCGGTGACCCCATCGCGGTGGTGATCGCAGCGACGCGGCAGCAGGCCAAGGACGCGGCTGAGTTGCTGGTGATCGACATGGAGGCGTTGCAGGGCATCGCCCACGTCCGCGACGCACTCGTGCCGGGCGCCGCTTTGGTGCACGACGATGCGCCCGGAAACGTCTGTTACGACTGGCATATCGGCGACAAGGACGCGACCGACGCCGCGTTCGCGGGAGCGGCGCACGTCGTCCGGCTCGACCTTCTCAACAACCGGCTGGTGCCGAACGCGATGGAGCCACGCTGCGCCATCGGCGAGTACGACCGGAGCGGCGGCGACTACACGCTGACCACGACTTCCCAGAACCCGCACGTCATCCGGCTGCTGATGGGCGCGTTCGTGCTGCACCTGCCCGAACACAAGCTGCGCGTGGTGGCGCCCGACGTGGGCGGTGGTTTCGGCAGCAAGATCTACCA
Organism: Rhodospirillales bacterium; assembly: GCA_025350425.1. GTDB lineage: Bacteria > Pseudomonadota > Alphaproteobacteria > Acetobacterales > Acetobacteraceae > JANXTF01. The sequence continues at coordinate 652 of JANXXW010000130.1, read as the reverse complement.
TTATGCCGAAGAGGCCATCGTCACATGGTCCGCAGGCAAGCTGGGCGTCCCGGTGAAATGGACCTCGGATCGTTCGGAAGCGTTCATGTCCGATGCGCATGGCCGTGACCACGACAGTATGGCCGAGATGGCGGTGGATGCGAACGGGCTTTTCCTTGGGCTCCGGGTCCGCACGATCGCCAACATGGGCGCATATCTCTCGACCTTCGCCGCCGCTGTGCCGACCTATCTTTATGCGACGTTGCTCGCGGGGGTCTACAAGACGCCGGCGATCTATGCCGAGGTTAAGGCGGTGTTCACCAATACCGTTCCGGTCGACGCCTATCGCGGCGCCGGGCGCCCCGAGGCGGCGTTCCTGCTGGAGCGGCTGGTGGACGTGATTGCGCGCGAAACCGGCATCGACCGTGTCGAATTACGTCGTCGCAACTTCATTCCGGCGGACGCATACCCGTATCAGACTCCGGTAGCCCTGGAATACGACAGCGGCAACCATGTCAAGACACTGGACGGCGCGCTGGCAGCGGCGGATTGGGCGGGCTTTCCCGCGCGCAAGGCTGCCGCGAGAGCGCGTGGCAAGTTGCGTGGGATCGGCATGTCCACCTACCTCGAAGCCTGCGGGATTGCGCCATCGAAGGTCGCGGGCGCGCTGGGC
>JANXXW010000112.1 GCA_025350425.1 Rhodospirillales bacterium | reverse complement strand
CGGCCCCGCCGCTGATGACGAACGAAGCAGAACAAAGGCATACCCCCATGAGTGAAACGCTGAACGTAACCCCGCCCGTCGTTCGCGAGCAGGCCTCCGACGTGACGGCGCTGGCAGGCGTGCCGGCACGCGTGTCGATACAGAATCTCGATTTCTACTACGGCACGAACAAAGCGCTGAAAGCCGTAAATCTCGAGCTTCCCGAGAAGAAGGTCACGGGCATGATCGGCCCGTCTGGTTGTGGAAAATCTACGCTGCTGCGCGTGCTCAACCGCATGTACGATCTGTATCCAGGCCAGCGTGCGGAGGGGCGGGTGATGATGGACGGGGAGAACATCCTTGACCCCAAGATTGACATCAACCAGCTACGCAGCCGCGTCGGCATGGTGTTTCAGAAGCCGACGCCGTTCCCGATGTCGATCCACGACAATATTTCCTTCGGCGTGAAGTTGCACGAGCGGCTATCGAAATCTGCCATGGACGAGCGCGTCGAATGGTCCCTGACGCGCGCCGCCCTTTGGGGCGAGGTCAAGGACCGGCTCAACACGTCGGCCACCGGCCTGTCTGGCGGCCAGCAGCAACGCCTGTGCATCGCCCGCACCATCGCGGTGCGCCCCGAGGTGATCCTGCTCGACGAACCCACCAGCGCGCTCGACCCGATCAGCACGTTGAAGGTCGAGGAGCTGATCGACGAGTTGAAGCGCGATTTCACCATTGCCATCGTTACCCATAACATGCAGCAGGCGGCCCGTTGCGCCGATCAGGTAGCATTCTTCTACATGGGGGAAATGGTCGAGGTGGCCCCGGCCGCGCAAATGTTCACGGCGCCGAAGCAGAAGCGCACGCAGGATTACATCACCGGCCGGTTTGGCTGAACTAAGGCGATCCAAATGTCCGAAGCCGAGCACATTGTTAAAAGTTATCAGCAGGAGTTGAACCACCTGCGATCGCTTGTCACCGATATGGGTGGAATGGTCGAGAGCCAAGTGGCGCTGGCCTGTCAGGCGGTGTTGAACGACGACACCGTATCTGCGGGACGCGCGGTCGAGATGGATCCCAAGGTCGATGCACTGGAACGCGAGGTCGAGCAATATGTCATTCGCCTGCTCGCACTGCGCCAACCGATGGCCCAGGACCTGCGGCTCATCGTATCCGCGCTGAAGATGACCGGTGATCTCGAACGCATCGGCGACTATGCCGCCAACGTCGCCAAGCGCAGCATCGTGCTGGAGCAGTTCAGCCTACCATCCTCGCTCAGCGGCCTCGCACAAATGTCGCGGCTGGTGCAGGAGAACCTCAAGCTCGTCATCGACGCCATCGGCGACGCCGACGCGGACAAGGCGCTCGACGTGTGGCGCTCCGACGAGCTGATCGACGACACATACAACGCGCTGTTTCGCGAATTGATCACCTACATGATGGAAGACCCACGTAGCATCTCGCCCTGTGCCCATCTATTGTTTATCGCCAAAAATCTTGAACGTATTGGCGACCACGCCACCAACATCGCTGAAAATCTATACTACGCAGTGACCGGTGTGCCGCTCGAACAGGCGCGACCCAAGGGCGACTCTTCCGCGTACGCCGTCGTGCGGCCCCGTGAAAAGCTTCTGGGCGACAAGCCCGGCGGCGACCATCTTTCTGGGCGGGCAAGCTGATGCTAGCCGTCACCAACGCCGCCAAGCCGCTAGTTCTCGTGGTCGAGGACGAGGCCGCCCTGGTCACCATGCTGCGCTACAATCTAGAAAAGCAGGGCTTTCGCGTCGATGAGGCTGGGGACGGGCAGGAGGCGCTGATCCGCATCGCCGAGACGCCGCCCGATCTCGTGCTGCTCGACTGGATGCTGCCGGTGATGTCGGGCATCGAGGTTTGCCGCCAGTTACGTCGCGGCAGCACAACGCGCGACCTGCCGGTCATCATGGTAAGCGCCCGCACCGAAGACCAGGACGCGGTGCGCGGCCTGAACACCGGCGCCGACGACTACATCACCAAGCCATTCAACATGGAAGCCTTGCTCGCCCGTGTCCGCGCCCTGCTGCGCCGTACGGCGCCAGCGCCACTAAAGGAGAAGTTGGCGTTTCACGACATGGAGATGGACCTGTCCACCCATCGCGTGCAGCGCAACGGCCGCTCGTTGCATCTCGGCCCCACCGAGTTCCGCCTGCTGGCATTCTTTCTGCAACACCCACATCGCGTGTTCTCGCGCGAGGAGTTGTTGGATTCGGTTTGGGGGCCGGACATTCACGTCGAGCCGCGCACGGTCGACGTGCATATCCGGCGTCTGCGAAAATCCATCAATGCCGATGGCGAGTTGGATCTTGTCCGCACCGTTCGCGCGGCCGGCTACGCGTTGGATACCGAAGCCGTCTAGGCCGGCCTCTGTTCTCGCTGCCGAACTACGGACTTGTGAAGCAGCGGTCCGAGTTCGCACGATTTCGTGCTCTCCGAGGGCTGGGTCGTACTCTTCGTGTGCCGGTAAACGCCGACATCCGGCACACGGAAGTTGTCATGGTCGATAACGATGACCAGGAGAGCAACCAGATTGGGGCTTGCGGCATCTGCGAGCCGTCCATCCGCAGGGCGCAATTCATCGCCTGACTCGACGCCACCGGCTTGCGGACGCATTATGGACACTCGCGAGCCAACCCGCGCGACAGTGAGGAAATATGTATCCGGACGTCCACCTGTTCATTGATGGGGCCTGGACCCCCAGTGCCTCGGGCAAGACTCTCGAGGTCTTGAACCCCGCCACCGGCGAACCGCTTGGCAAGCTGGCCCATGCCGGCATCGCCGATCTCAACCGCGCGCTTGAAGCCGCCCAAAAGGGTTTCAATGTTTGGCGCAAGGTCTCTGCCAACGAACGCTCCAAAATCATGCGTAAGGCTGCCGGCATCCTGCGTGAGCGGACCGAGGCAATCGCGCGTCTGATGACCATGGAGCAGGGCAAGCCACTGGCGGAAGCCAAGGGCGAGCTGGGCGTTGCCGCGGACGTTATCGAGTGGTGTGCCGAGGAGAGCCGCCGCACTTACGGTCGCGTGATCCCGGCCCGCGCCGAGGGCATATACCAGTTGGTGATCAAGGAGCCGGTTGGCCCCGTGGCGTGTTTCACGCCGTGGAACTTCCCGGTCAACCAAGCGGTTCGCAAGCTATCTGCCGGCTTGGCCGCCGGTTGCTCGATCATCCTCAAAGGCCCAGAGGAAACCCCGGCCTCGTGCGCCGAGTTGATCCGGGCCTATGTCGACGCTGGCGTTCCCGCCGGCGTGCTCGGCCTGGTGTTCGGCATCCCCTCCGAGATCAGCGAATACCTGATCCCGAACCCGATCATCCGCAAAATCTCGTTCACTGGATCGACCAGCGTGGGCAAGCATCTGGCCGCGCTCGCCGGCCAGCATATGAAGCGCGTCACGATGGAGTTGGGCGGCCATGCCCCGGCAATCGTGTTCGACGATGCTGACGTGGGATATGCGACCAAGATCCTGGCCGCCAACAAGTTCCGCAACGCCGGACAGGTTTGCGTGGCGCCCACGCGCTTCCTGATCCAGGAGAAGGTCTACGACCAGTTTGTCGAAACCTTCGTCGCCGCCGCGCGGAAACTGAAGGTCGGTGACGGCCTCGAGGCAAGCACCACCATGGGGCCGCTGGCCAACGCCCGCCGCATCACCGCCATGGAGGGTTTCATCACGGATGCCGTCCAGCATGGCGGCAAGATCGAAACCGGTGGCAACCGGATCGGCAACAAGGGCAACTTCTTCGAGCCCACCGTGCTGACCGGCGTGTCGAAAGAGGCCCGCGTGATGAACGAGGAGCCGTTCGGCCCGCTCGCGGTCATCTCCTCGTTCAGCACCTTCGACGAGGTGGTGACCGAGGCCAATCGACTGCCATTCGGCCTCGCGGCCTATGCGTACACCGCGTCCGCCAAAACGGCGAACGCCATCGCGGCGCAGGTTGAAACCGGCATGATGTCGATCAACCATCACGGGCTGGCGCTGCCCGAGGTGCCGTTCGGCGGTGTGAAGGATTCCGGATATGGGTCAGAGGGCGGGCTCGAGGCGATCGAGGCCTACCTCAACACGAAGTTCGTGACCCAGGCGGGACTGTAAGCGCGCGAATGAAGGGGCCGCTGGAAGGCGGCCCCTTCATAACGCATCCGGAACGAGCCGGGTCAGGTCGGCAAAGCTTCGGACCACCGTCTTTCCCACCGTATCCAGCTCGACATCGGCCCGCGCACAAAGCTGTTCGCGGCTGTCCAGGATGGTTTTAAGGTCGGCCATCGCCTGCCGGTTGTCCTGCACCGGACGCAAATCGCTCTGTTTTACCACGCGGCTCATATGTTCCTCCAGCGAGGCGCGCATCCACGCCCTGAAGCAGTTGGCGAGCGACAGACCGTAGGTGCCGGCTCCCGCCACGATGCTGCTGCCCGCCGCGATCAGGGCCCTGCGCGGATCGGCCAGCAGCCGTTCCAGCGCCGCCCGCTCGAACCGCCGGTAGCCCGCCTGTCTATGCAACTCGAACATCTCGGCCAGCGCCATGCCCGTATCGTGTTCGATCTCGCGGACGAGTTCGTGAAATGCCACCCCTCGATGGTACGCCAGCATCCGTCCGAGCGTGGACTTGCCCGCGCCGCGCGGGATACGTCACGGC
>JANXXW010000086.1 GCA_025350425.1 Rhodospirillales bacterium | reverse complement strand
CGGATTTCAACAGTTCGGGCCGGGTCTGGTCGAAGCCAAGAAACAGGGTGCGGAGTTCGGGGGTCTGGATCAGCTTGACGCTGGGCGTGTTGGAAATGCGCGCCATGTCCTGCGGCGGCACGGTGTAGATCATGTCCACGTCGCCCGAGAGCAGGGCGGCGACGCGGGTAGCGGCGTTGGAGATGACGTTGAATTCGACGTTGGTGACGTTGCCGGTCGGCTTGTCCCACCAATTCGGGTTGTTGGTCATGGTGGTGCGGCGGTCGGGTTCGCGGATACCGAGGATGAACGGGCCGGTGCCGTTGGCGTTGCGGGTGGCGAAGTTCTCGGTAGCCTTGGTGAGATCAGCGGCCTGGACCGCGTTGTGCGCCTCGCACCAGGATTTGCTCATGATGACCCAGCCGGTGATCTCCTCCAGGAAGATCGGGTCGGGCACTTTCATATGAAAATCGACGGTGAAGTCGTCGATCTTCTGGACGCTACTCACGGCCTGCATGTAGCTGTTGAGCTGGCTGCCGGGCGCGATCACACGCTGGTAGCTGAACACCACGTCATCGGCGGTGAACGGCTCGCCCCCGGTAAACTTCACATTGTGGCGGAGATGGAAGCGCCAGGTTGTGTCGTCCGGGTTATCCCAGGATTCGGCCAGCGCCGGCTCGATCTTCAGATTGCGGTCGCGGCGGACGAGGGGGTCGTAGATATTCTGTGTGAACGTCAGCAGGAACGTTTCACTTCTCGTGTAGGGGTCCATCGAGTTGGAGTCCCCGTCGTTGGCCCACTTGAAAGTGACGGCCTGGGATGGCGTGGCACCAAGTGCGAGCGCCACGAATGTGGCGGCGCCGAGATGATGGAGAATGCGAGCGGACACGGGCAGATTCCTGACACACGATGATTATATCGGGGTCACGGTAAAGTGCCGGTGGGCAGTGTGTCGAGGGCGTTCAGGCTCGCATCACACTCTATCGTCACGGCGTCCGATGTTCGGAGCGTGTCGTCCGCGCGAAAAGGCTCCGCGCGGACAGGTTCGAGATCTGATCAGGGCAGAAGAGGGCCGAGATTGGCTAACTCCTTCAATACCGTGACCACCTTGGCTTTAACCTGCGTGTCGTCTGTCGGCCGGAATGAATCCTGGGCAAACAGCTTCCATTTGACGTAGAACTTGCCGAGCTCGACATCGGTTTGCAACGCCAGCGCCGCTGATAAGCCACGGATTCCCTGGTGGAAGCCCTTCCCACCGCCACCCACGTAGTCTACCACTGATGGCTTCCCGAGTAGCTCCTTGCCGTAGTCGGTGAGTGACTTGATGTAGGGCTTCATTTTGGTGGCGCCCACCTGCTGATTCTTAAGCAGCGAGGCCTTGAGTTCCGTGAAGCTCTTGTGCGCTTCGGTGAAAAAAACGGAATTGAGCTTCAGGGTGATCCAGAACACGTCGGCATCGGCGGACACCTTGCCCACGTATTTCGTGGACGACGCCGGGATCGTCTTGCTTTTCTTGAAGGTCTGCTCGGTTTTTGCTGTGAGGTCGCGTAAGTCTTTCACGGCGGTGCGCAGCAGCTCGACCTTCGTGGTTTCCTTGGCCGCATCCTTTTCCCCAGCCTCCACGACACTGATCAACTTGGCCCCTGGCAGCGCCTGGATTGCGTCGAACTTGACCCAGCTCACGGCCTTGTAGGCATCGTCAACGTCCTTCATCGCGGCGCCGACCCCGGTTTCCCCGGCCATCTTGGCAAAGACACCCTTGTTCTTATCCCACTCGGCCTTGGTCAGCGATTTGGGAATTGGTGGCGGAAGGTTCATGACATTGCTCCTGTAATAAAATACGGGGATGTCATGCTAGCGTAACGTTCGCAGTTTGCAACCATGGACGTTTCGGGAACTGGCCTTCGCTCAAGAAGCACCAATTCCCGTCATGCCGGCTATGGGCTGGGGTAGCCGGGCATAACAGCGTTGAACAGATAAGCCCCGGCTACCGGAGGGGCTACCGCAAAATCAGGCCGCGCGTTTGGCCGCGAGGGCGACAGGGAGGGCGGAGATGGCGTGGTCGATGAGGCCGGCATCTGCCTCAGGCGAGAGGGTAGCGCGGATCACCCGTTCCGCAACAGCCGTGGCGATTTCGGCGGCGGCGTAGCGGACATCATCGATGGCCTGCTTCTCGGCGGCGGCGATGCGGTCCAGCGCCATGCGCTCGCGGCGGATGGAGGCCTTCTCAGCGTCCTTGGCGGCGATTTCGGCGAGGCGGGTGGCTTCGACCTTGGCGCCGGCGAGCAGGCGCTCAGCATCGGCGATGGCGGTCTCGCGGCGGGAACTGGCATCATGCAGCATGGCTTCGGCTTCGAGGCGTAGGCGTTGGGCTTCGGCCAACTCGGCGCGGACCGTGGCGGCGCGCTTGTCCAGCATGGCGGTGACGACGGACCAAATCTTGCGGCCGGCGAGCGAGAAGAAGATGACGAACGCGATTGCGACCCAGGTGCGGGGATTGGAGAAGAGGCTCTCGTGCTCGGGCATCGGGCGGTCCTAAGCCTGTCCACGGATGGTCAGCACGGCACCGACCTCGTGGTTTACGGCATCGTCGTTGGCGGGCTGGCCGGTAAGGCGGGCAATCACGACATGGGCCGTATCGGTGGCGACCTGGCGAAGGGCGCCCACCGCACCGGCGCGGGCGATGTCGATGCGCTGCTCAGCCTGGTTCAACTGAATGTCAAGCTTGGCGTTGAGTTCGGCCGAACGCAGCGCCGCCTCGGCCTTGGCGGCATCGACGGCGCTGGCGATGGAAGCCTGCGCGCTGGCCTGGGCCTCGCGCGTGGCATGCGTCAGTTCGACCACCGCACTGTCGGCTTCGGCCTTGGCGAGGCGGGCCGCGTCGAGGTCGCGCCCGATCGTCGCTGCCCGCATCTCCAGCACCTCGGCCACCTGCGGCAGCGCCCAACGGGCGAGCAGCAGATACAGGGTGAAGAAGATGATCGCCAACCAGACGATCTGCGAGATGGTCAGCGGGTTCTTGAAGTCGAGCTGTGGCATGCCCTCGGCGAATGCCGGGGACGAGACGAGCAGCGCGACCGCGAGAGTGGCGAGCGGGCGCAAGGTATCAGGTGAAGAGGATGAGGAACGCGATCAGCAGCGCGAACAGCGCCACGGCTTCCGTCAGCGCGAAGCCGAGAATGCCGAGGCCGAAAACCTGGTCGCGGGCGCTGGGGTTGCGGGCCACGCTGGTGACGAGGGCGGAAAAGATGTTGCCGATGCCGATGCCGACTCCGGCGAGGGCGATAACGGCAATGCCGGCTCCGAGAGCCTTCGCGGCGGCGACGTCCATGATGATAGTCCTTTGATCTGGTGGAGTGGAAAGGAGTGGTCCGCGACGCGGGTGTTAGTGCAGATGCACCGCGTCGTGAAGATAGATACAGGTCAGGATGGCGAAGACGTAGGCCTGTAGGAATGCCACGAGAAGCTCGAACCCCATCAGCGCCACGTTGAGGGCCAAGGGGCCGATGGCGGCGATGACGCCGAGGGTGCCGATGCCGGCGAGCATGACGATGAACGAGGCGAACACTTCGAACATCACATGGCCGGCCACCATGTTGGCGAACAGACGAATGGAAAGGCTGACCGGGCGCGAGAGGTAGGAGATGATCTCGACCGGGATGATCAGCGGGGCCAACAGCTTGGGCGCGCCGGCCGGGAAGAAGTAGCTGAAGAAATGCAGGCCGTGGATGCGCAGCGCCACGAAGGTGACGATCACAATCACCATGAGGGCCAGCGCGAAGGTGATCGCGATGTGGCTGGTGTAGGTGAACGCGAAGGGCAACAGGCCGAACAGGTTGCCGAACAGCACGAAGAAAAACAGCGTGAAGATGAACGGGAAGAAGCGCTTGCCCTCGCTGCCGATCTGTTCGGTACACATCCCCGAAATGCCGCTATAGGCCATCTCCGCCAGCGCCTGCAGGCGGCCGGGGACGATGGCCCGAGGGCGCATCCCGGCCCATAGCAGCCACAGGATGGCCGCCGAAGAAATCAGCATCATCAGGTTGGACTGGGTGAAGTTCACCGACGCGCCCAGCGGGCCGAGTGCGGGGAACAGCCTGAACTGTCCGAGGGCGTCGATGGTGTGTTCGGCCGCCAAACTCTCGTCCTTCACGCTTTGGGCCGCAGAACGCGGCCCGGGGTTAGACAATTCAGGCTGGGGGTTTCTTTGGCCCCATCAGCCGCCACACATTCGCCACTCCAGCGCCGCCGCCGAGCAGCACGCCGAGTATCAACAGGAAAGGCGTGGTGTGCAGCCAGCGATCGAAGAACCAGCCGAGGCCAACTCCGACGATCATGGCGGAGACAAGCTCCACGCCGACCCGCAACCCGATGCCCATGGCAGATCTGCCGCCCATGTCGGCCGAGGCCGATGTTGGGGCAGGCTTGTCCAGGCCCTGTTTGGTCCGGGCAACACGCAACCTGTCCTCAAAGGATGGTTCGCGGTCGCCCTTGGTCTCCGTCATTGTCCGACGCTCCGAAGGTGCCTTGCCGGCAGGCGAGGGCTTGCTACCGTCGGGTTGTCGCAGTGTCAAGAATACTCGGGTGCCCGAAATGAGCCGTCTTTTGCATCGCACGCTGCACGCCGATCCACCATTGGCCGTGGGCGGGAGCGGCATGTGGATCCGCACGGCGGACGGGCGGGACATCCTGGATGGATGCGGAGGGGCCGCCGTGGCGTGCCTCGGTCAGGGCAATGCCGCGGTGCGGGCGGCGATCACGGCCCAGTTGGATGCGGTGGCGTATGTCCACACCGGCCTGTTCACCAATGCGGCTGCCGAGGAATTGGCCGAACTGGTGCTGCAAGATGAGCCGGGCGGCCTGAGCCACGCGTTCTTTGTGTCCTCCGGGTCGGAGGCGATGGAGGCCGCGATCAAGCTGGCGCGGCAGTATTTCCTGGAAGTGGGGCAGCCCCGGCGAACGCGGTTCATCGCCCGGCGCATGAGCTATCACGGCAACACGCTGGGTGCCTTGGCGGCAGGCGGCAACCCGATGCGGCGGGCGCCGTACGCGCCGCTGCTGTCGGACGCGTTCAGCCACGTCTCGCCGGCGTTCGCCTATCGGCATAAGCGGGACGACGAGGATGAGGCCCAGTATGTGACCCGGCTCGCCACCGAACTGGAGGCCGAGTTCCAGCGCCTCGGACCCGAAAACGTGGCGGCGTTCTGCGCCGAGACGGTGGTGGGAGCCACGACCGGATGCGTGACCGCGCCCGAGGGATATTTCCGCGCGGTCAGAGATGTGTGCGACCGGCACGGGGCGTTGCTCGTGCTCGATGAGGTGATGTGCGGCATGGGGCGGACCGGCACGATGCATGCCTGGGAGCAGGAAGGTGTGGTGCCGGACATCCAGGCGGTGGCCAAGGGGCTGGGCGGCGGCTACCAGCCGATCGGCGGGATCCTGATCGGGCGCAAGGTGATCGAGGCGCTGCGGGCGGGGTCGGGCGGTTTCATGCACGGGCACACCTACCAGGCGCACCCCGTGGCGTGCGCCGCGGCGGTCGCGGTGCAGAAGGTTATACGACATAACAATCTTCTGGAAAATGTGCGGGATATGGGCGCGCGGCTGGCCTCGGCGCTGACCGAGCGGCTCGGCAACCACCGCCATGTCGGCGATATCCGCGGCCGGGGGCTGTTCTGGGCGGTCGAAATTGTCAGGAATCGGGGGGACAAGGCCGCTTTCGAGCCAGTTTTAGCGATGAGTCAGAGGGTGAAGGAGGCGGCTTTCCGGCACGGCCTGGCGATCTACCCCATGGGCGGCACCATCGACGGCGAACATGGCGATCACATCCTGTTGGCCCCGCCCTACATCACGACCGCCACTGACATCGACGCCATCGCATCCCGGCTGGGCGACGCGGTGGACGAGGCGACCGCCGCATGAATGCCATAACGGGTTAGGATGCGATGGAAATCCTGGCCCGGCCGGGAGTGGAACGGGCGGGCTTGCTCTAATTCAGGGTGCCCACCACCGGCGGTGTCCGTTAGTTGCCGTGCGGCGACGGACCCGGCAGCGCGCCCGAACCGGGCTTGATGGTGCCGTCCGGCTGCGGCACCGCGATCGGGGCGACGATGACGGGAACCACGCCTTTGCTCGACGTGATGCCGATCTGCCGGGCGGTCGCCCTGGTCAGATCGACGGTCCGGCCATCCACGTAGGGGCCGTGGTCCTCGACCGTCACTACGGCGGTCCGGTCGTTGCTGAGGTTGGTCACCTTGGCGACCGTCCCGAGGGGGAGCGTTTTGCTCGCGGCGGCCTGTCCGGCGTTGTTGAAGCGTTTCCCGTCCGCCATGCGCCGGCCTTGGAACTCGGGCGAATAAACCGAAGCCTTACCGGTTTGCCTGCGCCCGCTGTGATCTTCGACGATGCGGTGGCCACGCAGCGGCGATATCGCGGGCTCCTTGGCGAGCTTGCGCGCTTCGGCCTGGATCTGTGGATTGTTCACATCGAACGGGACAGAACCCGCGTGAGGTGTGGTCCTGGCGTAGGCCGCCGGGATCACAACGAGAGCCAAGGCCATGCACGTTGCAATCCGGCCAGATGTTTTCATGGCGCCGTTGCCTCCACTGCTGAAGGTATGCCAACGCGACGACAGGGTGTCGGTTGGGCGGTTCCCTGGATCGGTTCGGCTAACGCACCGGCAGGTCGGTGATCTTGCACAGATCGGCGTTTTTCTTCTCCCGGCTCGCATGGTCCGCGAACACCACGTGCAGGTCGTAGTTGCAGCCCTCGCCACCCTGAATGTGGACCACCTGGGCCGCACCTGGCGCGATCACACCTTCCGTCAGCCGGTTCTCGCCCCGTTTTGGGCTGCCTGCCGGGCTCGCGTAAAGCTCGATCACCGCCAGCTTGCCGCCGTTGAACAGCCGAAAGGACGGGTCGGTGCGCGATTCACTGGTGCTGGCCGCGCCATCCACCGGGGTATCGGCGCCGGCGATCAGGTCGGTGCCACGGCAGGTGTTGACCGCGCGATGGTCCTCGTTGCGGCCGCCCGCGAAGGTGATGCGGATGTCGTAGATGCAGTTGGTGCCGGCGGGCAGGCGGATCACCTGCGCGCCGCCAGCCGGGATCGCGCGGCCGTTCAGGCGGCTGCGGCCAAAGTTGGCATCGCCTGCCGGGGTGGCGAACAGCTCGCGGATCGCCATGCCGGACTTGTTGATGACGTTGAACGACGGATTGCCCTGCGCGAGCGCCAATGCGGGCGCGGCGGCGGTGAGCACGATGGCGAGAACGAGGCTGCGCGGGATCAAATGCGTCACTCCGGATGGACCCCTAACATAGCCATCCGCGCCGGCCTCACCAAGCCCCGAGCCCGTGGCGACGTGCCCGGTTGGCAACCCAGGCGAGCCATCCGAGTTGCGGCGCCAGCACTGCCAGCAGCAGCGGCGGCTTGAGCGGGGCGGGCACGGCGATAAACGCCAATGCCACCACGCCGCCGAATGCCGCAAACCCCCAATGCACGACGGCCACCCAGCGCGCGTCCAGCCCGGATCGCTGCGCCACTTGATACAGGTGCCCGCGATGCGCGACCGTCAGCCGCTGGCCGGCCAGCAGGCGGCGGACGAGGGTGAAGGCGACATCGAACAACACGCCGAACAGCAGCAGCGGCACCAGCAGGAAGGACATCTCGACCGCCCCGAAGCGCGCCGCCGCGATCCCCAGCACCGCCAGCATGAAGCCGCAGAACTGGCTGCCGACATCGCCCAGGAAGATGCGGGCGCGAGGGAAGTTGAACGGCAGGAAGCCCACCAGCCCGGCCGCCATCAGGAGCGCGGCGAAATACACGAACCAGCCCTGCTGCCCGGCGGCGATCACGGCCAGGAACCCGCACGCGACCAACGAGACGCCCGCCGCTAACCCGTTCAGGCCGTCGATGAAGTTCATCGCGTTGGTTGCGAACAGCACCCACAGCAAGGTCGCGAGAATGCCGAGCCACCCGACATCGACCGGGCCGAGATAGGGCAGGTTGAACACCGTGAGATAGAGCCCGCTGCCGATTGCGGCCAGTGCTGCCAGCACCTGGGCTGCCAGCTTCACGGCAAACGACCAGTCGTTCAAATCGTCCAGGAACGACACCACGGCGATGGCGAAGGCGGCCAGGATGACGCCGCGGAAATATGGGTCGGCCAGCCGGGCGAAGTCGGCGAAACTGTACAGGATCGAGATGCCGAGCATGAACGCCACCACCACGCCAACGCCGCCGCCCTTGGGCGTAGGGGTGGCGTGCGCCTTGCGAAACGAAGGTGCGTCCATCACCCGCGCGCTGATCATCGCCCGCACGGTGACCGCCGACACCAGTGCCAGGCCGGCGGCGAACATCAGATGGCGGAATATGGCTATGGCGGTCATGCACCTGCTTAGACCGCCCGGCCGCCCTGGGGTATAGAGCGGCATGGCCAAACGCCGCGCCTGGGCGCGAATCGGGTTGAACGTCGGACTGGACGGAGTGATCGCGGCCCTTGCGGTGCCGCTCGCGCGCCTGCTCGCCGATCCCGCGGGCGACATCGCCGGGCCGCTCTGGGCCTGGGCCTGGAGTGCCCTGGCCGTGCTGCTGGCCGGTGCGCCGTTCCGCATGTCCGTGCAGTACTGGCGCTTCACCACCACCTCGGACCTGATCGGGGTCGCCGCCGGCAGCGCCGCCGGGGCCGCCTTGTTCAGTCTGGGACTGCATCTTGCGAACTCGCCGGTGCCGAGCCCGGCCTTCCCCGCGATCCTCGCATTGTGCCTCGTGGTGCTGCTCGGCCTGTCCCGGATGGCGTACCGGGTGATGAAGGAGGGCGCGGGAGAGCACGGCCAGGAGACCGCTCCGGTGCTGCTCGTGGGTGCCGGCGAAGGGGCGGATCTGTTCCTCCGCGCGCTGGCCGGGGACCGGCAAGCGCCCTATCGCGTGGTGGGATTGCTGTCGCTGGGGCAGGCGCAGACCGGGCGGCGGATGCATGGCTGTCCTATCCTGGGCGCGGTGGACGACGCGGCCGAGGTGCTGGCCCGCCTGCGCGCGGAGGCGGCGCTGCCGGGCACGCTGGTCGTCACCGAAGCCGATTTCTCCGGCCAGAATCTGGCGCGGCTGATCGCGGTGGCCGAGCGGGAAGGGGTGAGGGTCGCGCGCGCGCCCCGGCCAACAACGCTGGACCCCACCGGCCGGCGCGGCGCCGTCGAGCTGCGGCCGGTCGCGATCGAGGATTTGCTGAACCGGCCCCAGGTCCCGCTTGACCGCGCCGGCATGGCCCGGCTGATCCAAGGGCGGCGCGTGCTGGTCACTGGCGCGGGCGGCACCATCGGGTCCGAGCTTGCGCGGCAGGTGGCAGCCCTTGGCCCCGAGAAGCTGCTGTTGCTCGACAACGGCGAATACGCGCTGTGGCAGATCGACCTCGAACTCGCCGAGAGCCACGCCAGCGTGCCGCGCCAGCCGGTGATCGCCGACATCCGCGACGAGGCCCGGCTGCGCGAGGTGATGGAGACGTTCCGCCCAGACCTCGTGTTTCACGCCGCCGCGCTGAAGCATGTACCGATGGTCGAAGCCAATCCGGGCGAGGGGCTGCTCACCAACGCCGCCGGCACCCGCATCGTGGCCGACGCGGCGCGGGCCGCCGGGGCCGCCGCGATGGTGCTGATCTCCACCGACAAGGCGGTCAATCCGTCCAGCGTCATGGGCGCCTCCAAGCGCCTCGCCGAGCTGTATTGCCAAGGGCTCGACCGGCTGGCGCTGCGGGCGGGTCACGGGATGCGCGGCATCACCGTACGGTTCGGCAACGTGCTCGGCAGCACAGGTTCGGTGGTGCCGACGTTCCAGCGCCAACTCGCGCGGGGCGGTCCGATCACGGTCACGCACCCCGACATGGAGCGATATTTCATGACGGTGCGCGAGGCGGTCGGGCTGGTGCTACAGGCCATGGTGGTCGGCCTCGGCCAGCAAGACACGCCGGAAAGCGGCATCTTCGTGCTCGATATGGGTGAGCCGGTTAAGATCGTCGATCTCGCCCGCCAGATGGTGCGCCTCGCCGGGCTGCGACCCGACGAGGATATTTCCATCGCCTTCACCGGCCTGCGCCCCGGCGAAAAGCTGTACGAGGAGCTGTTCCACGAGGGCGAGAAGCCGGTGCCGACCGGCACGCCCGGCCTGCTGATGGCCCCGCCCCGCATTGCCGACCCGAGCCTCGTGGCCCACGCCATCGACGAGATTGCGACCGCTTGCCGATCGGGCCGCGTGGCAGCCGCACTCACCATGCTGGGGCGGCTGGTGCCCGAATTCGCCCATAACGAGGATGGCGGCACGCCCGCGATCCGCCCCGGCGTCCACCAGGAGACGAGATGAACTCTGTTCCGCCCGCGCCAGTCGCGTTCCTTGACCTCAAGGCTCAGCAGGCCCGCATTTCCACCGAGTTGCGACGGCGGCTGGAGGCGGTGCTCGGTCACTGCCAGTTCGTGCTCGGCCCCGAAGTGGCTGAACTGGAAGCAGCCCTCGCCGCGTTCTGCGGCGCCACGCATTGCGTCACGGTCAGTTCCGGCACCGATGCGTTGCAGATCGCCATGATGGCCGAGGGGATCGGGCGGGGCGATGCGGTGTTCCTGCCCGCCTTCACCTACACCTCCACCGCCGAGGTGCCGTTGTTGCTCGGCGCCACCCCGGTGTTCGTCGATGTCGATCCGCGCACCTTCCAGATCGACGTCGCGCACCTCGCCGCCCGCGTGGCGGAGGTGCGCGCAGCCGGCGTGCTGCGTCCGCGCGCGGTGATCGGCGTCGATCTGTTCGGCCAGCCCGCCGACTGGCCCGCCATCGCCGAGATCGCCGCGCGGGACGAGCTGTTCACACTGGATGACTGCGCCCAGAGTTTCGGCGCCCGGCTGCACGGCAGCTGCCTGGGCACTGTCGCGGACGCCACCGCCACCAGCTTCTTCCCCTCCAAGCCGCTCGGCGCCTATGGCGATGGCGGGGCGCTGTTCACCGAGAGTGCTGACCGCGCCGCCCTGTTCCGCAGCCTGCGCACCCACGGCGAGGGCACCACGCGCTACGAGGTGCTCCGCATCGGCATGAACGGCCGCATGGACACGCTGCAGGCCGCCATATTGCTGGCCAAGCTGTCGGTATTCGAGGATGAACTCGCCACCCGCTCCCGCATCGCCGCGATCTACGATCGCCGCCTCGGCAACGCCGTGACCATCCCGGCACGGGTGCCCGACAGCGAAAGCGCCTGGGCCATCTATGCCATCCTGCTGCCCGACGAGGCATCCCGCGACCGGATGCAGGCCGGCTTACGCGCCTCCGGCGTGCCGACCGCGATCTACTACCCCCGCCCGTTGCACCAACAGCCCGCCTACCGCGACGCCCATGACGGCACGGCGCTGCCGGTGTCGGAGGATTTGTCGCGCCGTATCCTGGCACTGCCGATCCATCCCGACCTGACGGACGAGGATGTGGAGCGCGTGTGCGACGCGGTGCTTGCCGTGGGTTGAACCAGACGCGTCGCCCGCCTTCCTGGCGACCATCCCACGGCAAGCTGAAGGCGATGCAAACGCGATTTCCGCCGCCTTCAGCCCCTTCGCGACCCGGTTAGTTTCGCGACATCGTCACCTCGGTATACTGCGACGGCACCCGCATGGTCCCGTCCGTGGCTCGGTTAAAGCGCGCGATAAGGTCGCGTAGATCTGCTTCCAGCGCGACCTGACCCGCCGGATCGAGAGCGAGAAACGCTTTGTGCACCGGGCCATAATATTTGCGGAAGACGTCGATGAAGTGGCTGGCCGAGGCATAGCGGAACGTGAACGCCCGTTCGGTGAACGTGTTTGCGTGCGTGCTCGCCCGGAAGGTTTCCTCCAGCCACGGCCGGCTGCCCCAGAGTGCGGGTGACATCACGCCTGATGGCGGCGGCACGTGGCGTCCTATGGTCTTGAACAACTGGCCTATGAAGCCGTCCGGCGTCCAATTCGCCATACCGACTTTGCCACCCGCACGGCAGACGCGGATCATCTCGGTGGCTGCTGCGGCCTGATGCGGTGCGAACATCACGCCGAAGGTCGAGACGACGGCGTCGAAGTGCTCATCCCCGAAAGGTAGCTGCTCGGCATCGGCGACCTGCCACGTGACCTCAAGGCCTTCCGCTTCTGCCCGCGCCCTGCCGCGCATCAACAGCGCGTCCACGTAGTCGGTCGAGGTGACGTCGCACCAGCGGCGGGCGAAGGCGAGTGTCGCGTTGCCGTTGCCCGCTGCGACATCGAGAACTTTAGCGCCCGCGGGCAAGTCCATCGCTTCGGCAAGTTGCTCGCCGGTGATCTGCAACGTAACGCCGATGCGGGCATAGTCGCCAGAGGCCCAAGCCAGATTCTGCTTGGATTTGATGGCGGCATAGTTCGTGGTCGTTGTGACAGACGCATCCATGGCCGTCGGCTCCTAGGACCGCAATTCTACGGAATGCCTGGTCTCACGCGCGGTCGGCTCATGAGACAGCCGGTTTATCGGACAGCAGGCCGTCCGTTGCTTGGGGGAATACTGAGGATTGCCCTGACCGGAACCGGAAGTTTCTGGGGGATTGACCACAGAATTGCCAAGAGAAGTGATAGGGTAACGACGGTTGCCGTCCGGCTCCGGCCCGCGAGGTTCCAGTGCGCTACCAATTCGCAAGTTTTGTTCTTGACGCGAACAGATATGAATTGCGCCAGAATGGCGTGGCCCGCCATGTCGAGCCTCTCGTGTTCGATCTGCTGCTGTTCTTTGTCCGCAATCCAGATCGGGTGGCCGGGAGGGACGAGATCGTTGGCGAGGTCTGGGGCGGGCGGGCGGTGTCGGACGCGACGATCTCCAGTTGTATCAAGGCCGCACGGCGCGCGCTCGACGATACCGGAGATCATCAGCACTACATCAGAACAGTTCGCGGCCGTGGCTTTGAATTCTCCGGACAGGTTGTAACCCTGAACAATGGGCCGATTGCGGGTGCCGCCGGATTGCCGCTCGTTTTGCAAACCGAGCCGGTGGCGGCGCGGTGCTGGGCCGAGCTTTCGTCGAAACCGCTTCTTGCCGTCCTCCCATTCGCCAATCTGAGTGCCGAGGCCGACGAGTATTTCGCCGACGGCCTGACCGAAGACATCATCACCAATCTTTCCCGGTTCCGTGATCTTCAGGTCATCGCCGGCGCTTCGACGTTTCATTTTAAGGGGCGGGCCATCGACATCGCGGAACTGCGCGACCGGTTGCTTGCCCGATATGTCGTGCAGGGAAGCGTTCGCCGCGCCGCCGGCCGCGTCCGCATCTCCGTCCAGCTCATCGACGCGGCGAATGCCCTGCAACTCTGGGGCGATCACTACGACCGGGAGATGCAGGATATTTTCGCCTTGCAAGACGAGGTGACGCGGATGATCGCGGCGACACTCGGCGTGCGAATACAGGACGCGGCATTGCGGCGCGCGTTGACCAAGAACCTGGCCGAGCTCGATGCCTATGATTGCCTTTTACGGGCACGCCGCTACACGTGGATGTTGCGCGCAGACATCCATGCAGAAGCTCGGGATCTGCTCGAACGCGCCGTCGAACTCGATCCACTGTCATCAGACGCGCACGCTTTGCTCGCGAACGTCTACCTCGGCGAGCATCGGTTCGACATGAATCCCCGGCCCAACCCGATCGGCCGGGCGATGGTGCACGCTCTCGCCGCGACGCAACTCGATCCACAGAACGCGTACGCACGATGCTGGCTGGCCATCGTCCACTTTTTCCGTGCCGAGAACGACAAGTTCGAAATAGAGGCAGCGCGCGCGCTGGAACTCAACCCCAACGATCCCGAAACGCTTGCCGATGTCGGTCACTATCTGGCCTTCATGGGAGAGTTCGAGCGCGGTGTCGAACTGACCCGGCGGGCGCAGCGCCTCAATCCATTGCATCCAGGATGGTATCATTTCAGCGTCGCGCGGCTGCATTTCAGCCAGCGACGATATGACGAGACTATCGCGGACGTGCAGCGGATGGGCTTGCCGCACTTCTACTGGACCCATCTCCTGGCGTGCGCGTCGCTCGGCCATATCGGCAGCGTCGAGGCGGCGGAGGCGCTGGACCAAATTATAGCAATCAAACCCAATTTCTCGGCGCGGGCAGAGTTGCGGAAGTGGAATGCCGCACCGGATGACCTTGAGCACATCATGAAAGGTCTACGGCAAGCCGGTTTGCGCGAGTGACGGGGTCAACGGTGAGCCCGCAAATCGACGCCTAGTGCAGCCTCTCCGTCCCGTCTGCGCTCCAGACGAACGTCAGCTCGTGCTTGTTGTGGAACAGATGCATCACCCGTCCTCCCGGAATGGCGGCGAAGGCATCCGCCGCGTCGTGGTCGGTGTCGCCCTGGAGCTTGATAGTGCAGACGATGTTTCGCGCCGTCTCGGTCCAGCGTTGCACGAGTGGCAGCAGCCGGTCGGGGTAGGCGATCACGTCGCTCAGCAGCCAGTCCACCGGCTCGGGCGGCAGCGCGAAGGCGCTTTCGGCCCGGAACGAGACGCCCGGCATCGCCAGAACGCGCGGGTCGATCGGGGCCTTGTCGATCGCGGTGACGGTGGTGCCGAGTTCGGCGGCGGCCCAGGTCCAGCCGCCGGGTGCGGCACCGAGGTCGAGGCAGGTCTCACCCGGCATGGGCCAGCGTCCGGTCCGGGTCAGCGCCTCCCACAGCTTGAGGTAGGCGCGGCTGGGCGGGCCAAATCGGTCTTCCTCGAACACGCACTCGCCATTGACGAAGGGGCTGGTCTTGGTCGGGCTGGCCAGCAGGCGGTCAGGTGCCAGCAGGGTCCAGGCACCGAGATGGCCGGTCGGCGCGGGTTCGGGGAAACGCAGCGGCCGCGCCTTCACCGGGGGCAGGCGGTCGGCGATCAAGGCCATGCGGCGATGGTGCGACACGCCGAACGCGCTCCAGTTGCGCTGCATGGCCCGCAGCGCGTCGGCGGCCTGCTTCACGGAGGCGATCGGGATTTCGCGCGGCGCGGTCCAGGCGTCGAGCGCCCAGATGCTCGGCACCGGGGGATCGGGCGACAAAGCGAGGCGGCCGTGCCAGCTTTCGATCGTGATCCCGCGCCGGTGCAGTTCCTCGGTAAGCGTCGCCTCCAGGCCTTCCGGGGCGAGATACGCGGCCGCGATCATGCGCGGCGCAGTGCGGAGGCTCCGACCAGCAGCCACCCCAGGATCAGCAGCGTGCCGCCGAAGGGCGCGAACACGGTGAAATTCGGCCCGCCCAGGGCCAACGAATAGACCGCGCCACAGAACAGCACCAATCCCACGGTGAACGCGAAACCGGCGGCATGGGCGAGGCGGCCCCCGACCGGCGCCCAGATACCGACGCCAAACAGCGCCAGCGCGTGCCAGCCGTGCATCTGCACCCCGCTGCGCAACGTGGCCAGCGCTTCCGGGGTCAGGCGATCGGCCACGCCATGCGCGGCACTCGCGGCCATGCCGACGGCCGACGCGCCGGCAAGGCCCGCCAGCACGATCCACAGGCGGGCGAGGGGCCAGGGGCGGGAGCTAGGCATCGTCCATCGGCAACGGTGGGATCGCCAGGTAGGCCAATTGCTTCATCTCTCGTCTGCCTCGCGTCACGCTATCCAGGATCAGCCCGCACATCAGCGCCATCATCCCCAGCAGCATGAAGCCGGTGGCAAGGATCGCGGTCGGCAGGCGCGGGACCAGGTGGGTCCGGGCAAATTCTAGCACCAACGGCAGGCCAAGCGCCAACCCGGCCAGCACCAGCAGGCCAGCGCAAAGGCTGAAGAATTGCAGCGGACGTTCCTCCTTCACCAGGATCAGGATGGTGCGGAGGATGCGGAAACCATCGGTGTAGGTGCGCAGCTTGGACACGGAGCCGGTCGGGCGGTCGCGGTAGGTGGTTCGCACCTCGCCCACCGGCATACGCAACTCCAGGGCGTGAATGGTGAACTCGGTCTCGGTCTCGAAGCCGGTCGCGAGCGCTGGGAACGATTTCACGAAGCGGCGGGAGAACACGCGGTAGCCGGACAGCATATCGTTCAGGTGCGCCCCGAAGATGCGCGACACGAGGCCGGTCAGCACTGCGTTGCCCAGGCGGTGGCCCCGGCGATAGGCCGCCTCGATGTTGGTCGAGCGCGCCCCGTTCACCATGTCGAGGCCCCGGCTGACCAGCATGTCCACCATCTTCGGCGCGGCGGCGGCGTCGTAGGTGTCGTCGCCGTCGACCAACACGTAGATGTCGGCGTCCACGTCGGCGAACATGCGGCGGATCACGTGGCCCTTACCCTGCAACCCGGCCTCGCGCACCACGGCACCCGCCGTCGCTGCGGTGGCGGCGGTGCTGTCGGTGGAGTTGTTGTCGTAGACGAAAATGACCGCGCGGGGCAGCGCCGCCCGGAAATCGGCGACGACACGCCCGATCGCGACTTCCTCGTTGAAGCAGGGAATCAGCACGGCAAGCTTGGGCATTGGTGCGGAACATGGCCGAAGGGTCCCGTCGGGGCAAGTTTTGACCCGCGTTTGGTCGGGAAGCGCGTGGCGCTTTCGGCCAGTGCCGGTATACTGTGTGAAATGCCCCGCGGCGATCTGTTCCCCGAAATCGGCCCATACGAGACCGGATACCTGCCACTCACCGGCGGGCACGTCATGTATTGGGAGCAGGTGGGCAACCCGCGCGGCGTGCCAGCCCTGTTTCTCCATGGCGGTCCGGGCGCCGGGGCGGGCGCGGTGCATCGCCGGTTCTTCGACCCGCTGTTCTGGCGCGTCGTGGTGTTCGACCAGCGCGGCGCCGGACGGTCCCGCCCGCTGGGTGGCCTAACCAACAACACCACGCCGGACCTGGTCGAGGATATCGAGGCGTTGCGGCGCCATCTCGCGGTTGATCGCTTCCTGCTGTTCGGTGGCAGCTGGGGCTCGACGCTCGCGCTGGCCTACGCCCAGGCCTACCCCAACCGGGTCGCTGGCTGCGTGTTGCGCGGCGTGTTCCTCGGACGGCGCACGGAAGTGGACTGGTTCCTCGAAGGTCTGGCAACCATCTTCCCCGATGCCCACGCGACCTTCGTGGGATTCTTGCCCGAAGCCGAGCGGGCCGACGTGCTCGGCAACTACATGCGGCGGCTGAACCATCCCGATCCCACCATCCACATGCAGGCCGCCCGCGCGTGGTCGATGTACGAGGGCTCGTGCAGCACGCTCCTGCCGAGCCCGGACACGGTCGTCTCGTTCGCGCAGGACCGGACAGCCCTCGGGCTCGCGCGGATCGAGGCGCATTATTTCCTGCATGACCTGTTCCTGCGCCCCGAAGGATTGCTGCCCGGAATGGCCGCACTTGCGGGCATCCGCGCCGAGATCGTGCAGGGCCGCTACGACATGATCTGCCCGGCACGCACGGCCTTCGAACTCGCCGCCGCTTGGCCGGGCGCGCGCCTCACGATCATCCCCGACGCCGGACATTCCGCCCTCGAACCAGGCATCCGCCGCGCGCTCGTCGCTGCGGTGGAACGTTTTCGCCAAGGCAACTGAGCAACGACCCGGGCCGCAAGCGTTGCGGTAGGCGAATATGGTGGTAGAAGCCGCGCACTATCCAACCGGAGATATTTGCCGTGAAGATTCTAAGCCCGCGCAACGCCGTCCTCGCGGCTCTGGCGCTGATGCCGCTCGCCGCATGTTCCTCCAGCCCGCCCCTGCCGCCGGTCGTTGTCGCGCCGGCACCGATGCTGCCGCAGCAGGATTCCATGTTCCTCAACAGCGCGGCGACGGCCAACGCCAACGTGATCGCGGCCTCGCAGCTCGCGGTGAAGAACGGCAGCCCCCGCATCCGCCGCTTCGCGACCCAGATGATCACCGACCATCAGGCCGCCGGCCAGAAGTTGATGGCGCTGGCGCAGGCCAAGATGGTGACGCCGCCGACAACGCCCGACGACGCGCACACGCAGATGCTGACTGCGATGCAGGCCGTTAAGGGTCATGCCTTCGACAAGGGCTACATGGACAGCCAGGTCGCCGACCATAAGGCGCTCGTCGCCATGTTCCAGACCGAGGCCCAGACCGGCACCGATCCAGAGGTGAAGGCATTCGCCACCGAGAACCTGCCGACCATGCAGCAGCACCTCACGATGGCCCGTCGCCTCGACCCCAAGCGCTAACATCCGCGCAGGACGACGTTTACTGATTGCCCGGCAAGCGTAAGCTCGCCAGGCAATCAGGAGACGGTACATGAAAGTCGGCGTGATCGGGCTGGGCTCCATGGGAATGGGCGCAGCCCTCAATCTCGTAAAAAGCGGCCATGACGTGCATGGCTGCGAGCCGCGCGAGGCGGTTCGCGCGGAACTGGTCGCCGCCGGCAGCCATGCCGTAGCGGCGGCGGCATCGCTCCCGCACGACCTCGATATCTGTATCGTATTCGTGGTCAACGGCGCCCAGGCCGAAACCGTGCTGTTCGGCTCCGAGCGCGCTCCCCTGCAAGCCGGTGCGATCGTGCTGTGCTGCACGACCCTGGCCCCGGAACTCGCCCGCTCCATCGCCGCGCGTCTGGCCGAAACCGGCGTCGAGATGCTCGACACCCCGGTATCGGGCGGCGCGGTGGGCGCGCGGGGAGGCACCATGACGGTGATGGGTTCCGGGTCCGATGCCGCGTTCGACCGCGCACAGCCGGTGCTGGAGGCCATCGCATCCAAGGTCTGGCGCCTGGGCGACGCTGCCGGCATCGGCAGCACGGTGAAGATGGTGAACCAGCTGCTCGCCGGGGTGCATATCGCCACGGCGGCCGAGGCGCTGGCGCTGGGCATCCGCGCCGGTGCTGACCCACAGACCCTGTTCGACGTCATCTGCTCCTCGGCCGGCAATTCCTGGATGT
>JANXXW010000080.1 GCA_025350425.1 Rhodospirillales bacterium | reverse complement strand
GTCGCGCGCTTCCGCTTCGTTGCCCTGGCGCAGTTCCAGCAACGCCTGGCCCTCCTGTGCCAACGCGTGCCAGGCGTTGGCAGGGGCGAGCAGGGGGTGCAGGCGGGCGGCGACGGCGGCGGGGTCGCCCTTATCGATCTGGTGGGTGGCCCAGCGCAGGTTCGCGAGATCGCGCAGCAGCGGGTCCGCCGCGCCGTCACGCGAGATCTGGTCCCACAGCGCGAGAGCTGCCGGCATGTCCCCGGAATCCACCTTGAGGGCGGCGAGGCGCAGGCGGGCGAGGGTCGCGTAGCCGTCGTTCGTGCCAGCAGCGACCTTCTCGAAGCCGGGAACGGCGCCCTGGCGGCCGGTTTCCGGTCCATCGGCGACGGTCATGGCGGTGATGTAGTCGGTGGCAACGCGCGCGGTGTCGCGGGCGTGATAACGCTGCCAGCCCTCGTAGCCGCCGATACCGACGAGCAGGAGAACACCCGCGGCAGCCGCTGGCCCGGCGTAGCGTCGCAGCAGGCGGCGGGCGCGGTCGGCGCGCAGGTCTTCCGCGACCTCGTCGAAAATGTCAGGCAACCGGAACGTCCCTAAAGCTGGAAGACCTCGATCATAGCGACGGCGGCGCGAGTGAGCAAACGAGGCCACCGCCTCGCGTTGTTCCGGTGTCGCGATCCGACGGTTGCAGTAGCGCCGCGATTTGCCACCGGCCGCCGGCTGACCCAAGAATGGTAGCCCGTCGAAGGAGCGCCGTGCCATCTCACCGTCGATAGCAGCACCTTGTTCAGCCTGACGCGCCACTGCGTGCGCCGGGGCAACGCCGAGCGCGACGCCCATCGCTGGCTCGGTGCGCAACGTGCCTACGCCCGCGCGCTGCGCCTGACGCCGGGGCTGGCCCCGATCTGGATGCAGTACGGGCACGCCCTCAAGGAGGCGGGAGCGGTCGCGGACGCGCTGTTGGCCTATCGCCGGTCCGACGAGCTGGAGCCGAACCTGGCCGACACGCACCGGCAGATCGGCCATGCCCTCGAATTGCTGGGCCACTCCGACCTCGCCCGTAACCACATCGCCCGTTCGGCCGCCCTGGCCAGCCAGACGCCCCGTGAGTGCCAGCCCGGCCCGCCGGCGCCGGGCGGCATGCCGGTCGCGCTGCGGCTGCTGGCCCTCGGGACGGCGGATCCCCATGCCGAGAGCTATGCGGCCAGGATGGCGGCGGCGGCGCTGGCCACGGAGTTGCAGGTGGTGGCCCAGATGCTGCGGGCCGAAATCGGCGCCGTCGCCCAGGCGACCCAGGCCGATTGCATGGGGCCGGTCACCATCGAGCAACTGCGCGATCTGTCCTATGCCGAACTCGAACGCCGGTTTCGCCGGCAGGCGCAGTTCTGGGGCATGGCCGACCATGTCGGGCTGTGCCGCACCATCGGCGGGCGGCTGATCTTCGTCGACACGCGGGATTTCGCGCTGAGCCCGCATCTGATGGTCACTGGATTTTGGGAACTGTGGATCACCCGGGCGATGGCGCGGGTGGTGCGGCCCGGCATGGTGGTGGCCGATGTCGGCGCCAATCTCGGATACTACACCGTGCTGATGGCAGAGGCGGTGGGACCGACCGGGCGGGTTCTCGCCTTCGAGCCGAACCCCGCTATCGCCGAGTTGCTGCAGCGCACGGTGGCGGTCAACGGCCACGGCGCCACGACCAATGTCGATGCGCGGGCGGCGTCGGACGTGTCGGGCCAGGACGTGCGGTTCCACATGCCGGCCGGGCAGCCGATGAACGCCACGATGGTCGCGGCCGACCAGGGTGGACCGGATTGGGTGCGGGCGACCACGGTGGCGCTCGACGACGTGCTGCCGGCGCGGGTGGATTTCCTGAAGATCGATGTCGAGGGCGCCGAATACCTGGTCTGGCGCGGCCTCACCCGGACCATCGCCGCCAACCCCGGCATCAAGATTTTCCTGGAGGTCAACGCGGGCAGGATGCCGACCGTGATCTCGGCCTTCCTGCACGAGATACAGGCGGCTGGGTTCGCGCTGGCCTATGTCGGCGCAGATTCGGAGATCCGGCCGTGTGACGAGGCGTTTATCGTGGCGCAGGCCCCGCACGACGTGATCCTGATGCTGGCGCGTCCCCTGGCTTTGTAACGGAACTGCGTAAACGGGTTGTTCACCTCTCCCGCCGATTATGGCGGGATGCGCCAAAGCCCCGCCTTCACCGCGCTGCTGGCATTGCCGCTGCTATTTGCGGCGTGCAGCGCCTGGATCGACCCGAGCGGCGGGTTCATGGCGGCCAACGTCGCCAGCGTGATGGTGTTCGGGCGCACAGTACCTGACCTCGTGGTCTCGGGTGTCACCGGGCTGGATTGCAGCGTGGTCCGGCTGGAGCAGGGCCGCGCCTATTGCCGCAAACCCGACCCGCCTCCGCTGCCGCCGCCGTTCTGCACGCGCAGCCTGGGCTGGGTGGATTGCTGGGCGGACCCGGCTGCGCTTTCGGACCATCCGCGCGGCCTCGCGGACGGCCCGGCATTCCTCACGCCGGCACAGCAGGCGAACCGGTCGCCGCGCTGGCCGGAGTTCTGAACCAGATGTCGCGCGCTGCGCTATGGGCCGGAGTATGAAGGCCGCATTCCTTGGCCGACCCCTCATCCTCCCACCACCAGCGCCCAGCGCGCTCCGGCTCCTCGGGGCGCACGGCGCGGGTGCAAGGCTCGCAGCCGACCGAGCGGTAGCCGCGTGCTTCGAGCGCGCTCACTGGGATGTCGCGTGCGGCCAGTTCGGCCAGCACCTCGGCGCGGGTCCAGTCGTACAGCGGATTGATCTTGAGCAGGCCGCGCGCCGCGTCCGCCACGGCGAAGCTGACGCCCTTGCGGCCGGGCGACTGCTCGGTGCGCAATCCCGTGATCCAGGCCGCCGCGCCATCGAGCGCGCGGGACAGCGGCTCGACTTTGCGGGTGTCGCAGCAGGCGCGGCGCTTGGCGACCGTATCGTAGAAGCCATCGGCCCCGTCGCGCTCCACCAGCGCCGCGACGGCACCGGGCGCGGGCGCGAAGGCGGCGATGGAGACGCCGAGGCTTTGTTCCGTGCGGCGCCAAAGGTCGCGACTTTCCGGGAACAGGCGGCCGGTGTCGAGCGTCATGACGGCGATGGCGTCGCCCAACCCGGCGGCGTGCGCGGTGAGCAACTGGCCCTCGATGCCGAAGCCGTTGGTGAGGCACAGGCGGCCGGGCACGAGATCGCGCAGCAGACACAGCCGTTCACCGACGTCACGCGTCGTGCCGGCAGCCTGGGACAACCGGGCAGCAAGTTCCGTCAGGATGGCCAATGTATCTAACAACAGCGTTCCAGTGTAATTATCGGTATACCACTAATCTATTATGTATTGTGGCGGACCAACGCGCGCAACCAACAAAATATTGTTGTGGTTACGGGCTTTGACCAGCCGGTGGATTGCGGCATGGTGTGGCAATGATCCAGCTCATCCTGGTGGGAGTGGCGGCGTTCGCGGCGGGGGTGATGAACGCGCTGGCGGGCGGCGGCTCGTTCATCACCTTCCCCGCGCTGCTGTTCGCCGGGCTCGATCCACGTGCGGCCAACATCACGTCCACGGTGGCGCTGTTTCCGGGCCAGGTATCGACCGCGTTGGCGGGACGGCGACTGATCGCGGGCACGGCGCTGCTGTCGTTCCGCGCATTGATGGCAATCAGCCTCGTGGGCGGCGTTTTGGGCGCGCTGCTGTTGCTCGCGACCCCGGCCTCGTTCTTCGCGCGGCTGGTGCCGTGGCTCGTGCTGTTCGCGACCTCGGTGTTCGCCTGGGGCAGCTTCGCGCCGAGAAGCGCGCCGAGAAGCGCGCTTGGAT
>JANXXW010000072.1 GCA_025350425.1 Rhodospirillales bacterium | reverse complement strand
CGAGCCGCGCTGGTTCATGGGACCGGTCCACATGAACCCGGCCGAGGCCGTGCAGGCTCATCTCGACCTCGGCGCCCGCCGTTCTATCGGAATGCATTTTGGCACCTTCCAGTTGACCGACGAGTCCATCGACGCGCCACTGCGCGAACTCGACGCGGCACGGATCGCGGCGGGGTTGGATCCGGCGGTGTTCTCCACGCACGGCTTCGGCGAAACGCGGGTCTACGAACTCGGCCAGAACGTCACTTCGCCGGAATGAACCGGAACCACGCGGGCCTCGCGCGTGTTGCCGCTGCGTTGCCCTGAGGAAGATACGCCAATGCCCCGCCCCACTCTCAAGCCGCTGGTCTGCCAGACCGTCGTGATCACCGGCGCCACCTCAGGCATTGGCCTCGTTACCACCCGGTTGCTGTCCCGCAAGGGCGCCAAACTGCTGCTGATCGCGCGGAGCGAGGACGCTCTGGGCAAGCTGTGCGAAGAACTCCGTACGGCCGGTGGCACCGCCGAATACGCGGTCGCCGATGTCGCGGACCGTGCCCAGCTCGAAGCGGCCTCCACCAAGGCGCACGAGAAATTCGGCGGCTTCGACACCTGGATCAACAATGCCGGCGCCGCCATTTACGGCCGCCTCGACACAGTACCGGAGGAGGATCAGCGGCGGCTATTCGACGTGGTGTACTGGGGCGTGGTGCATGGCACGCTGGTCGCGGCCGAGACGCTGAAGACGCGCGGCGGGGCCATCATCAACGTCGGCAGCATGCTCGGCGAGTTCGCGATCCCCTATCAGGGCACCTATTGCGCGGCGAAGTTCGCGGTGAAGGGCTTCACCGAGGCGTTCCGCCGCGAGGCCTACGCGGCGCGGCACCGCATTTCGCTGACGCTGATCAAGCCCGCCGCCATCGACACGCCGATCATCGAACATGCCCGCAACCTGATAGGCTCGAAAGGCACCAGGCACCCGGTCCCGACCTACCACCCTGACCTCGTGGCACGGGCCATCGCCCATGCCTGCGAACACCCGTTGCGCGACATCGTGGTGGGCGGCGCGGGCGGACTGGCGGTAGCCGTAAGCAACAGCGTGGCTCCGCGCGCCATGGATTTCCTACTCAGCCGGCTTGGACGCGTGATGCAGACCAGCAGGAAGCCGGGCGTGACCGCGCGCCGGGACAGCCTGTACGAGCCGCGCGAGGATTTGTCGGAGCGCAGCAGCCTGAATCCGCTGACCCGCAAGACGAGCCTCGTGCTCGAGGCGCAACTGAACCCGGCCGCGGCCGCGTCGACCGTGCTCCGGCTGGGCGGACGGATACTTCCGCGTCGTCGCTGACCGGTGGGTCAGTTCGGGTTGGTGAGTGTGCCTGACATCACGCCAACAGTATTAGTTACGATATAGCAACAATAAGGCCGTGCATAGGCGTGGATGGAAAAGCCGCGTTTCCCACCGAGGCCGGCATGGCGGAGCGGGAACCGTCCGGATCGGGCCAGGGTCACGCGACCAGACCAGTACGGGAGCGGCAGACGTAACCTTGGCCGGTTTGGATGAGGCAGCGGCTTGGCTCTGAACCACGGCACGGACCACCGGCACGAGGCTCAGGGCGTACGCAGACCTCTCGCGTGGTAGAACCGGACGTCCCCCGCGCGGCGCCTGAACGGAAGCCGACTTGCCTTCGCACGGGTCGGCAGAAGCCGCCACAGGACTGCTTCCAGCCGCCGAGCGCGCGTCCAGCGCCGCGCACACGCAGATCAGCATTTCCAGCAGGGCGCAGATCACCAGACTCATGATCTTGGCCAAATCGTCCCGTGATTCGTCCACCGAACGGACTGCCGCCGCATGCGCGGCAAGCCGTGCGGCCAGGGGTGCGAAAGAGGGAATGGTTTCCATATTCCTAGGACGTTGCACCTATAAACTGGCCGTGGCAACAGATTTAAGTGCCTGGCCTCGTCCATTCAGGGATGACGCGCATCTGCCGCAGCTTGGCAAACAGGTGTCCATCTTCCTTGGGATGGTGCAGTCGTTCGGGAAACACATCCAGGTAGTACAGCATGGCACGCAGAATCTGATAATCCGGCTCGGCCCCGCCCTGACGGAAAGCCGTGGTCAGATAGAGCAGCCCCTGCAGAATAGCAGCGATGGAACGGTGCTCAGATTTGATGATGTGGATGGCCGCTTGGCAGCGGGTTTCACCGCGCTCCCCTTGGCATTGGATCATCATGGTGTAATCGCCACCTTCAACACGCCATCACGCTGATTGGCGAATAGCTCGTACGCTTCCTCGATCTGATCCAATTTGAAGCGATGCGTTACCAAGGGTCCCAGATTGACCCGACCCGATCCCACCACATTCATC
>JANXXW010000556.1 GCA_025350425.1 Rhodospirillales bacterium | reverse complement strand
CCAGGGCTGCGTGTAGATTTCGACGGTTGGCATAAATATCTCCTTCATTGAGACATCTGCGAAGCAAAACGCCTGGACGCAAGTGGCTTCATCGTAAACGTGGATCTGGCACGCGCGCGGCGACCAGCACATCGACCGCCGCGGCACCGGCATGCAGAAGAGCGATGACACAGCCGGCGCAGGTCGCACCCGATGTCAGCACATCGTCGATCAGCAATACGCGACGTCCGGATATAGCCGGCACCCGGCGGGAACGGACCTGAAAGACCCCCTCCAACTCGGCCTGCCTGCGATCGGCGGAGAGCGTCGCGAGAGACGCGGTCGCGCGCGTGCGCCACAGCGCGTCGGCCAGCATCGGTCGTTTCGAGGAACGTGCCAGATGTCGCGCAAGCAACGCGGCCTGATTGTAGCGGCGCGTGAAAAGCCGGCTCCTGTGCAACGGAACGGGCACCAGAAGATCAGCCTGCGCCAATAGGATTCCTCCGGCGCGCGCCATCATCCGTGCCAATGATGCGGCAAGCTCGACGCGGTCGCCATGCTTCAACGGCAGCAACAGGCGACGTGCCTGGGCGTCGTAACGAAGGGCAGCCCGCGCCCGCTCCCAGGGTGGCGGACTGGCACGGCACGTGACACAGACCCGATCCGCGCCTCCCTGCCCGGTCGTCTCGAACGGCAGGCCACATGCCTGGCAACAGGGTTCGGTAATGAAGCTTGTCTGGGCGAAACAGGCCGCACAGAAGCTTCCAGGCACATCGACGGGCTGATCGCAGGTAAGACAGCAAGGCGGCAGCAGAAGATCCAGGCCCGCTCGCGCGATATGGTTCACGCGTTCCCGCGAAAACCGGAAAATAGCGGCGGCGGCGATCAGCCGACCAATCCAAAGGCTGCCGGTCCGTCGCGCTGGACGTCTCGCACAAGGTCCATCTCCCACGAACGATATGCCATCGAAGGGATGGTCCGATCGGACTCCAGTTCGCTTTCGTCCGCGTCCGTTGACCGCACCACGCTCATCTCCCCCTCGCCCAGCCTACCATGGACCACGAATAAATCCCGGTATCCCACGCGCCTGTCATCCTCGCACGGACCCCAGCATCGTCGTCAATCAAGGCGATGCGTCCATCCGGGTTTTCCTTTGTCAGATAGCGCCTGGAGCCTTTCTCGCCATCTGGAAGCGGTGGCGACGGCTTTGCTCCGGGCGGTAGCGATGTCTGTGGTGAGATCGGCGGTCGCGTTCATGGCGTCCCCCCTGGCCTCAGCCGTTCAAGAATGCGCGCAAGGACGCCTTGGCAGCAACGCCCGTCCGACGCACATGGTGGAGGCATGTCCCCCTCACCCAACATCTTCGACCGCAAGGCGGTGCGCCTGCACCGTGACCGCGCAGCCCCTCATGTCGGGCGGGTCGCAGATGTTCTGCATGACTGCGCGGATCGCCTTCTGGACCGGCTGGATGACACCACGCGTGTTTTCACGCGGGCGCTGGATGTCGGTGGACGCGGCGTGGTCGCGCCGCTGCTGCGTGCGCGCGGGATCGATACGGTCAGTTGCGATCTTTCAGCCGCGATGGCACGGCTTGATGGCCGGGATCGGGCTGTCGTGGCGGATGAGGAGATGCTGCCATTCGCCAACGGCTCCTTCGATCTGGTGGTGGCCAGTATGTCGCTGCACTGGGTCAACGACCTTCCCGGCGCGCTGATCCAGTTGCGGATGGCGTTACGGCCCGATGGGCTGCTGCTGGTCAGCCTGCCCGCGCTCGGCACGCTGGCTGAGTTGCGCGCCGCCTTAACCGACGCCGAAGCCGAACTGACCGGTGGCGCCTCACCTCGGGTCTCGCCGTTCGCCGAGTTGCGCGATTGCGCCGCGCTGCTGCAACGGGCCGGATTCGCGCTGCCAGTGGCCGACATGGATGAAATCAAGCTGCTATATGCCGATCCCCGCGAACTCGCACGCGACCTTCGCGCGGCTGGCGAGACGAACGCGATCACGCTGCGCAACAGGCGCATACCGTCCGCCGCTCTGTTTCCGCTTGCCTTCGCGGGCTTGCCGACCGAAGCGGGCGGGCGGCATCCCGCGACGCTGCGAATGGCTGTCATGACGGGATGGGCGCCGGCACCCAGCCAGCCGAGGGCATTGAAGCCGGGCAGTGCGCAGATTTCGCTCGCCAGCGTGCTGGCCCCTGAACCGGCGGGGCCGCCGTCCGACGCGTAGGCGGCATGACCTACTCGTCCGCGAGTGCCACCTGCCGCCGCTCATCATGGCGGATCGCCTGCAAGGCCTCGGCGGCCATGCGTCGCTCGGCACCGTGACAAAGTGCGCCACTGGGATGGCTGACCAATTCCCGATGGACCGCCAATGTCTGCCCGTCCATTTCCCAGCTCGAGGTATAGTCCAGTAGGTCATTCGCGATCGAAAGGCCTTTCGGCAACCGGGCAAGGTGACGGCCGATTGGGAGCTGCAGCGAAACATCCTCAATCTGGCGGCCGGTGTAGCACGGGGCCGGCTCGGTGTCGGACATCTTGCGTGTCGAGGGCGGCCCCAGCAGCAGGTCTCCCGGCCGCACCAGCATTCGCAGACCGAGCGGGGGCATGAAGCTGTCGCCGTCGGCGATGTCCGGCTGGGCGTCGAGATTGAAGCTGCCGCTCATCGCGTAGCTGGCGGCCAATTCACCAGGTGGCTGGAAGGCGAACATACCCGATCCCTCCGTGCCAAGCGCACGCAACTGGGCCGATGCCGCGTTGGCCATGCCGGTCGCCTCTGCCCACGCCGCCGTTCGGCGCAGATCCACGGCGAATGGCCCCTTGGCGACGGTCGTCGTCTTGCCAGAAATGGCACCGGTGGCGCTCATCAGGGCTTCGGTGCGAAGCTCCAGGGTGGCTTGGCCTGGGGCCAATGGGGGAATACGGCGAAGGGCGATTCCATCCGTGATCGCGTGGATCACGGGCTTGCCGTATTCCTCGAACGGTAAGGTTCCGAACGGCGCGGTTCCCGCGGTGGTGTCGGCGTAGAGGCCGAACTCCGGCAGGTAGCTGATGGCGTGGTTGAGCTGCGCGAAGGTCGGCGGCCCACTGAGCGTGTAATGCGCCCCGAGGTTGATCATGGCGAGTTCCGCCTTGATACCGCGGGCGGCGAGCAGGGCGTCGAACAGCACCACGTGGTCCTTGCAATCGCCATAGCCGTTGGCGATCACCCCATCCGCCGGATGGGGCTCCAAAGCTCCCATGTTAAGATACACCGCGACGTAGCGGACGTTGAGGCTGACCCATTCGTAGAGTACCCTCGCCTGCTCCCGGCGATCGGTAATTCCCGACGTGAGGTGATCCGAAAGGGCCTGGACGACAGGCGTTACCTTCGCCTTTGGATTGGCCAGCGCGCCATACGCGGCCGCGAAAGTCTGGTAGCCGGGGAAGCTGCATACAAACACGCGCGGCAGCCGGTCGTAGGGTCCACTCGCCACATTGTCGGTTGCGCCAGGTTCCGGATTGCTCGCGTGCCAGCGATATACAGTGTTTGCGCCGTCGGTCTCCACGCTCGCGGCCATGTCGTGGGTCTCGGTGTACAGCGGGAGGGCGGTGGGCGCCCGGATGGTCAGCGTCATCTCTCCCGAAGGATTGTTGCGGGACATATAGACGTTCATCATGAACTGGTCTGGGAACACTGGTTTGTGAACAGTGCGTTTCCAGGCGTAGACCATCACGTCGCCAGCCGCGACGCTCGAAAATATCAGGACTTTCTGCCGCTGATCGCTGAAGCTCGCGAGGTCCTGCGAACCCCAGGGCAGTTGATCGTGAACCGCTTGTGGCAGGACCGGGATTCGGCGGCCATCGGGTTTTTCGGTGTAGGCCTCGGTGATAGCGAGGTCTTCCAGCGACGGGCTGTAACTCACCGCCTGCTGCGCCTCGGCGCGAGCGGCTGCCACGGTGCTCGGACGGAACTCGAACCGGTAGGTTTGGACATAGGTGCCATCGAGGGCCAACTCGTAGCTGTTATCCGCGTGTAGGATCATGACCGGCGCCTCGGCGCTAAAAGCGCGTGGCGGTATCAGGCTGAATACTGCCGATACCACGACCGCCGCCACCGCAACCCGCCAAGCAGCCATTTCGCTTACCGACCATGAAGGTTCGGATACAGCCTAGCGGTGCCTTCAAATATTTGTGAACTTAAAAGCTTCTGCGTCTCAATATTTCCGGCGGGTCAGCCGCCGGTGACGCTCATATGTCGCGCCAACGCCGGTTCGTTGTGACGGCGGTCGATGATGAAGTCGTGGCCCTTTGGCTTGCGCGCGATGGCGGCCCGGATGGCGGCGTCAAGCGCTTCATCGCTCGCATCCGAACGAAGCACGGCACGCAGATCGGCGTGATCATCCTGGCCTAGACACATATACAATGTCCCGGTGCAGGTCAGCCGGACCCGATTGCAGCTCTCACAGAAATTATGGGTCAGTGGTGTGATGAAGCCGATCCGATGGCCGGTTTCAGTGACAGTGAAGTAACGCGCCGGGCCACCTGTGCGGTAGCCGGTTTCCTCCAACGTCCACGTCTCCCGCAGGCGGCTACGCACCAGAGACAAGGGGAGATACTGTTCAGTCCGATCCCCATCGATCGCG
>JANXXW010000518.1 GCA_025350425.1 Rhodospirillales bacterium | reverse complement strand
CAGAACGAGTATCCTACCACTGGACAGGTTTTACACCGCCGCGCTCAGCGAGACGCCGGCGCTCCACGGGGCCGGTTTCTTTCCGTCGTGCACAATCAGCCGAATGCAAATGCGCCGGCTATGGCGATCAGGAGCGCGGGCGGCATCACTAGCACGCCCAACTTGAGAAAGGTCCAGGCGCCCACGTTATGGCCTTCGCGCCGCATGGCGGTTAGCCAGAGAATGGTTGCCAGCGAGCCAGTCACGGACAGATTAGGGCCGAGATCGATACCGATCAGGACGGCACTACGCACGTGGTCGGGCACGCGCGCCAACTCGACGACCCGGCCTGCGACCAGACCGGCCGGCAGGTTGTTGACGAGGTTGCAGCCGATTGCCAGTGCCACACCGGACACCCAGGCGGCCAGCGTGGCCGAATGCTGGACGAGGCCTTGCAGCACGCCCGCCAGCGCCCGCGTGACACCGGTCTTCTCCAGTGCTTCGACGAGCGCGAACAGCCCAGCCACAAGTGGGAGTATGCCCCAGGAGACGTTCTTGACCACGTCCAGCGGCCGGCATTTCGAGCGGGTCAGCACCAGGATCGCGGTTGCGGCCCCGGCCAGGAAGGTCGGCAAGCCGAGCTGGAGGTCAAACGCTGAGCAGGCCAGGAGTACGATCGCAGTTGCGACGATTCCGAAGGCCGCCAGCTTGCCGCTGCCCGACAAGTTCGAGATCTCAACTTCGCCTGACAAGTCCTGCCGCAGCTTGCCGCGTTGCGTCCAGCGTAGAACGACGTATGTCGCCCCAATCGAGAGCGCCGAGGGCAGCGCGTAGCGGGGCAGCCACTCAAGCAGGGACGGCATGTGTCTCCCATAGATCACCAGGTTTGCCGGATTGGAGATTGGCAGCACAAAACTCGCGGCGTTCGCGATAAAGGCGCAGATGAGCAGATACGGGAGCGGCTCCTTCGCCTTGGCCGTCTTCACGATTGCGGCCACGGCCGGGGTCAACACGACAGCGGTCGCATCGTTGGACAGGAAAACGGTGACGATGGTGCCGACTGCGAAGACAAGGCTGAACAGGCGGCTTGCGGAGCCTTTGGCCATGCCAGCGGCGAGAGCCGCCAGCCAGTCGAACAACCCTTCCTGCCGGGCCAGTTCAGACAGCAACATCATGCCGGTCAGGAACAGATAGACGTCCGTTCCCTTGCCGACGCCCGACCAGGCGTCGGCCGGCGACAGCAGGCCCAGCAACACGAGAAGCCCGGCGCCGGCGACCGCCCAGACGAATTCTGGCCAGGCGAAGGGTCGCGTGATGACGCCGACGATCGCCAGGCCGGCGATGCCCCAGGTGGCCCAGGGCGAGGCGAGGAGCGCGCCCATCATCACTCTCGCCCGTAGCGATTGGGGCCGGGCTGGGGATCGAGGATGCCCTTGTTGGGCCCGAGACCTACCCGGTCTCTATCCCTACCGTCCGCGTGGCCTGTGGGTGGCGTCCAGTCTGGTCCGGCGGGTTCAGCCGCATCCTGGTGGGTGCGGCTGTACGCGTCCAGCAAGCGCTGCGTGCTGCCGTTCCTGCTGAGCTTTGACGAGACACTCATCGGCCTGTTCCTCACTGGACCGCGGCTGACCACTCTGAGTGTGGCACTGTTCCACGACGCCGAGTCCCGGCTAGACCCTCTGCTGGCGGTGGTCTTGATCGCATGGTCGGCTTCACGCGCGTCATTGGAAAGGAATGGAGATGACCGAGTTCGGTTTCACCTGCGAGAAACGGCCCGCCACCGGGTCGAAGGGCATGGTGGTGACCAACCACCCACTCGCGTCGGGTGCCGGCGCGCAAATCCTGCTGGCCGGCGGCAACGCCATTGATGCGGCTGTGGCTGCCCTGTTCGCGCTGACCGTGGTGGAGCCGATGATGGTCGGCGTGCTCGGCGGCGGTCTCGCGCATATCCGCCTTGCGGACGGCACGCACACCATCCTCGACGGCCTGAGCACGGCCCCGCGCGCGGCCCGGCCCGACATGTATCGCACCGTGTCGGACGTCCTTCCCGACTACCAGGAGACGGTCGGGCGCCAAAACAGTCGTGGCGCCCTGTCCGTCGCCGTGCCGGGTGCGCTGGCGGGCTGGTGCGAGGCGCTGCGGTGTTTCGGTACCATGTCGCTGGCCGACGTGCTGGCGCCAGCGGTGCAACTCGCCGAAGCCGGCTTCACGGTGACGCCCTACCTCA
>JANXXW010000515.1 GCA_025350425.1 Rhodospirillales bacterium | reverse complement strand
GTCGCCGTTCAGGATGATGCCGGGAATGAAGCGGCGCAGCCGGTCGAGCAGGCGGTTGCGCAGACCGGCGATGCGGGCTTCGTCATCCGCCATCTCGGCACCAGCTATGCGGCAGGCCTCACCCAGCCCCACGACCAACGGCGTAGGCAGCGTGCCGCAGCGGAGGCCGCGCTCCTGTCCGCCGCCCGAGAATAGCGGCACCAGGCGCACGCGGGGCCGACGCCGGACGTAAAGCGCGCCGACACCCTTGGGGCCGTACAGTTTGTGGCCGCTGATCGAAAGCAGATCGATGCCGAGCGCGTTGACGTCGAGCGGGATTTTGCCGGCGGCCTGGGCGGCGTCGGTGTGGAACAGCGCACCCGCCCGCCGGGCGAGGGTGGCAACACGCGCGATGTCTTGGATCACCCCGGTCTCGTTGTTCACGGCCATGACGCTGACCAGCAGGGTGGGAGTGGCGAGCGCCTCGGCCAGCGCCGCCGGGTCGACATGGCCGTCTGGCCGCACCGGCAGCACAATCGGCTCGAAGCCCTCGGCCCCGAGATCGCGCACGGATTCAAGAACGCACTTATGTTCCGTCGCCAGGGTTACGACGCGGCGGCGCGTGCTGCCCGAGGCAAGTGCGTAGCGTGCGGCGCCTTTGATGGCGATGTTGTTGCTTTCCGTGGCGCCAGAGGTGAGCACGATCTCGCGCGGCTCGGCCCCGATGAGGGCGGCAACCTCGCCGCGTGCTGTCTCGACGGCATCCTCGGCTTGGCGGCCCATCGCGTGTTCGGCGCTGTGCGGGTTGCCGAAGAACTCTGTGAACCACGGCAGCATAGCCGCAAGCACGCGGGGATCGCATGGGGTCGTAGCCTGGTTGTCGAGGTAAATCGGGCGGTTCGGTCGCATAGCCAGTATATGGGGTCAGGCGGCCCGGCGTGCGAGGCGGCCTGCCATCGCGGCGTAGGCGGCGGCAAACGCGTCGATGTCCGCCTCGGTCACGTTCCACGGGAGCGACACGCGGATTGTCTCGCTGGCCAGTGGGCCCAGGCCCATCGCGTCGAGCACGTGACTGCGGCCGACCTTACCCGAACTGCAGGCGGCTCCGGCGGATACTGCGATACCGGCGAGGTCGAGCGCGATCACCTGTGTATCCGCGCGGACACCGGGCAGGGCGAGGGATGCGGTGTTGCCGAGCCGGGCGGCGCCCGTGGACAGTAGGACCGCGCCGGCCGCGACGGCGTGACGTTCCACGCAGTCGCGTAGCGCGGAAAGGTCCCGGGGCAGCTCCCGCGCTGCGGCAGCGAAGCCGGCGATCGCGGGCAAGGCGGGCGTGCCGCCACGGCGTCCACGCTCTTGTCCGCCACCGGTTATCAGTGCCCCGAGCGCTTGGCCAGGCGTGAGCAGCAAGGCGCCGGCGCCAGGTGGGCCACCGATCTTATGACCGGACAGAGCAAGGCTGTCGGCGCCGAGCTCGCCGAGGTTCACCCGCATCCGGCCTGCCGCCTGCACCGCGTCGACATGCAGCAGTGCCCCGGCCCGATGGCACAGGGTGGCCACTTCGGCGATAGGCTGGAGCGTTCCGGTTTCATTGTTGGCCAGCATCAGGCAGACCAGGGCTGGGGTCCCACGCAATACCTCTGCCAGGGTAACAAGATTGATCACGCCATTGCGGTCTACTGGGACGGTCAGCGCGTCCGGTCCAGCCGCCGCGCGGACGGCATCGTGCTCGGTGGCGCCCAGGATACGACGGCGACCTTGCCCGAGTCCCGCGATCGCCAGGGCATTGGCTTCCGTCCCCCCCGAGGTGAACACAACCTGGGCTGGCTCGGCGCCATAGCGCGACGCTATGTCCTCGCGTGCCGCCTCGAGCAGCCGCCGCGTCGCTCGTCCGGCGGTGTGAATGGATGAAGGGTTCCCGACCATGTCAAGGGCGGCCAGCGCGGCGGCGCGTGCCGACGGACGAAGCGGCTCGGTCGCATTCGCGTCAAGATATGTCATCGACTTCGGGAATATCGGAGTTTACGCAAAAACATGAACCTTATGCGATATTTCAGTTATGTATGCGATACTGCGCCCAATTATAGTGCAGTGTCTTCGGACAACCCGGATCCAGGCCGGCTTGTTCGAAGACACTGTCGTAACCACCTGTCAAGTAGGGAGAATGTTTAGTTACCCTTCAGTCTTGGTATGCAGTTAAAATCAGCGCGTCACAGGATCTGAAGGCAGCGAAATAATCTCAATTTAACGATTATTCGGACATCCCGAAAACGTGAAAGGTTCGCCTTTCGTTTATCGGAGATTGCCCACTTTGCTAACGGCCAAGTGCCACAAAGCTGCGGACCGTTCGGTCTCGCGCGAACAGGAAACGGAATTCGGATCACCATGCCTGAGGTCATGTTCGCCGGCCCTGATGGCCGGTTAGAAGGTCGCTATCACCATTCCAAAGAGACGGGTGCTCCGCTCGCACTTATTCTACACCCGCATCCGCTGCACGGTGGAACGATGAATAATCGTATATCATATACGATGTATCAATCGTTCCAGCGTCTGGGCTTCTCGGTCATGCGATTCAATTTCCGCGGTGTCGGTCGTAGCCAGGGTCGCTACGACGGTGGCATAGGCGAGATCAGTGACGCCGCCGCCGCGCTCGATTGGATGCAGACGGTGAACCCGAGTTCCGGTGGACTTTGGATCTCTGGCTACTCATTCGGCGCCTTCGTCGGCATGCAACTCCTGATGCGCCGACCGGAAATTTCCGGCTGGGTCAGTGTGGCGCCACCCGCGAATCACTACGATTTCGGGTTCCTTGCGCCGTGTCCGTGCGGCGGCCTGATGCTGCATGGCGACAGCGACGAACTGGTGCCGGAACCGGCGGTGAAGAAGCTGGTGGACAAGCTGAACACGCAAAAGAACGTTCAGGTCGATTACCGCATCTTCGCAGGCGCCGACCACGTGTTCGCGACCCAGGCTGAAGCGACCTCCCTGGCGATCGAGGATTACGTTAAAAAAACGATGGCCCGTAAGACCATGGCGCTCGCCGCCGACTAGGGTAACCGACGTACGAATAACAACGGCTCCGGGGGCGAAAGCTGCCGGGGCCTTTGGCGTTTCGGATCCTGCCCGCCATTATCGTGATCGCGTGTTGCATCGCGTCAGGCTCGACCGCTTCGCCCTCGAACGGCCGGTCGATGATCACGACGAGGGCGAATAGCATGCCGATTGCGCCGATTATGCTGCCGAGGGTGAGCGCGCGATCTAGCGTGGGCGCGATCAGGCTTGAAAGTAAGATAAGCAATACGACCAAAGCGGTGACCACGTTCCAGGACAGGGCGGGTAGGGCCATCTTAACCGATGCAAGTCGTGCATTCCGCAGGTCGGACATCTCGTCCAGTCCACGAATAAGTTCTGTGAAGATGACCTGTTGCCTCGATGTGGCCGGGTCGATCGACCGCGCCGCCTTCGATAGCCTGTCATAGAGCGCATCGACCGTCGTGTTGCGCCCCATGGCCGGCATCTGGTGCCACTCGTCTGCGACAATCGCACGGGCGTAGTCGGCGAGCCCAGGCCGAATGGCGGCCATCTCGGGATCGCCGTAGCGCAGAATGGCGCGATCGACCGTCGCCACGGCGGCTGCCTCCTTGACCCCGAGTTCGCCGACCGCACGGAGATTGCCCTGTACCTGCACCAGCGAAAACGCCAGCACGATCCCGATAAACGCGATGACCGTCTTGAACGCGTCGGTCACGCTGGCGGCGTGGGCCTCCATCCCGAGTCGACGTGCCGCGCGATGCAGTAGGATAGGCACCAGAATCACCGCGCCCACGAACACCAGTTCGACCAGGGCGAAAATGACGGCGACGGATTGGCGCGTGAGCCAGTGGATGAGATCGGTCATGCACCGATCTTTGGCAATGAACACGCCATTGTGCTAGCCCGCGTCTTCCGATTTATGTGGACGACCGCCATGCCCGTAAGCCCGTTCCTGCACGAAGCCATCGCTCGCGGTTTCGTGTTCCAGTGTACCGACGAGGACGCGCTTGACGCGGCGCTGCTGGCTGGGCCGGTGACGGGCTATATCGGCTTTGACTGCACCGCCGACAGCCTGCATGTCGGCAGTCTGGTGCAGATCATGCTGTTGCGGCTGATGCAGCGCCACGGGCACCGCCCGATAGTCCTGATGGGTGGCGGCACCACCCGGATCGGCGACCCGTCGTTGCGCGAAGAGGCGCGGCAGTTGCTGACCGACGCGCAGATCGCCACCAACATGGCGGGGATCAAGCGCTGCTTCGATCCCTTCATCCGCTTCGGGGACGGGCCGACCGACGCCCTCATACCCAACAACGCGGATTGGTTGGACAAGCTCGGCTACATCGAGCTGCTGCGGGAGGTCGGCGTGCATTTCAGCGTCAACCGGATGCTGAGCTTCGACAGCGTGCGGACGCGGCTGGAACGGGAGCAGGGGCTCACGTTTCTGGAGTTCAACTACTCCATCCTGCAAAGTTACGATTTCCGTGAGCTGCACCGCCGCCATGGAGTGCTGTTGCAGATGGGCGGTTCCGACCAATGGGGTAACATCGTCTCCGGCGTCGATCTGGTGCGCCGTACCGACG
>JANXXW010000488.1 GCA_025350425.1 Rhodospirillales bacterium | reverse complement strand
GCTGCCCTTGCAGAAGCCGCTGATCCGCACCTCCGTGTCACCAATCCTGGCGGTCCGGGTGGCACCTTTGGGGAACGTGTCGGTGGTCATGATTCCGCGCGCCGCGGACTCCCAGCCATCCGGGGTCAGCTTGGATTGCAGGACCGGCAGCGCCACCACGATGCGCTCGAACGGCAGTTGCTCGCCGATGACGCCGGTCGATGCGACGAACACTTGTCTGGCCGGGCAACCCACGAGACTGGCCGCCGCATCGGCCGTGGCGCTTACAGCGCGGAGCCCAGCGCGCCCGGTAAACACGTTGGCGTTACCGGCATTGACCACGAGCGCCCGTGCATGGCCGGCCGGCAACACATCACGGCACCAATCGACCGGCGCGCCGGGGCATTTGTTGCGCGTGAAGACGCCAGCGACCGTGGTGCCCTCAGCCAGTTCCACCATCACCAGATCGGTGCGTCCCTTGTAGCGGACGCCCGCCTCCGCAGCACCCAGCGTCACCCCCGCGATCGGGGGCAACGCGGGAAGGGTTACAGCAAGCGGCGAGACGGGAATGGCCATGGATCAGGGCTTCAAGGGTGCAGGCGGTGGTTCGGCGGCGTCGGTCGGCTTCGGCACGGAGCCGTCCGGGTTGAACTGCTCGACCTTCACCTGGGAACGCGCATCGGCGAACACCTTCTGGACGTCATCCTGGATCATCTTCTGGCGCAGTTCGTCATGCGCCTCGGCAAAGGTCGGCACAGCCACCGGACGAAACCCCTCCAGCTTGATCACATGCCAGCCATATTGCGTCTTGACGGGCTTGTCGGTGATCTCGCCCGGCTTCAAGGCGAACGCTGCGGCCGAAAACTCCGGCAGCATATCGCCCTTTTTGAACCAGCCGAGATCGCCTCCCTGGGCGGCGCCGGGATCGGTGCTGTTGGCTTTCGCCAATGCCGTGAAATCCCCACCCTTCTTGAGTTCGGCAATGAGCCTGGTCGCATCCGCCTCGTTGGCGACCAGGATATGCGCGGCATGCGCCTCCTGTTCGGCCGGCCGGCTGGCTATGTCCTTGTCATAGGCGGCCTTGACCGCCTCCTCAGTTATATGTGGCCCGACGGCCTTGCGGACGGCGGCGGCCTGAAGCGCCTGTTCCTGCGCCTGGGCCATCTGCTTGACCACCTGCGGGTCGCGGTCGAGCCCCTGCTTCTTCGCGAGCACGATGACCGCTTTCTGATTGATCAGTTGATCCAATATCTTTGGATACAGCATCTGCGGCGGCATCTGCCGGTATTCCGCAGGCAAAGAGCCCAGCGCGTCCGTAATGTCGCTCAGATGGATATCCTCGCCGTTTACCTTCGCAAGCACCGGGTCGGGCGTAGCTGCCGCTGGAGGGGGCTGGATTGCTGAAGATGACGGTGCGGCCGGGGGCGTTTGGGCAAAAGCGGCGCACGTGACAAGCAAGGCCGCGGCTGTGCTGGCGGCAAGGCGGTTGGACCACATAGGTAATTTCCTTTTCGAAAGCGGCCCATCCGGGCGGGCGGAATATGGCCGATGGGTCTGGAGCGAACAAGCCGGAGAGGATTACGCTTCGCCCATAACCCCGGAGGTCGTTGACCCCAAGGAGGCCGGGTCTTATCTGGCATCATGTTCTCCAGTATCGCCCGCGCCATCTTCGGCAACGCCAATGACCGCTCCCTCAAGGCCTACCAGCGCCGGGTGCCCGAGATCAATGCTCTCGAGCCCGGCATGATGGCGTTGTCCGACGCAGAGCTCCAGGGCAAGACCGAGGAGTTCAAGGGTCGCCTCACCAGCGGGGCGACGCTCGACGATCTCCTGCCCGAGGCGTTCGCGGTGGTACGGGAAAGCGCGCGGCGGGTGCTTGGGATGCGGCATTTCGACGTGCAGTTGATCGGCGGCATGGTCCTGCACTCCGGCAAGATCGCCGAGATGAAGACTGGCGAGGGCAAGACCCTGGTGGCCACCCTGCCCGTCTATCTCAATGCGCTCGCGGGCAAGGGCGTTCACGTTGTAACCGTGAACGACTACCTGGCACGCCGCGATGCCGAGTGGATGGCGCAGATCTATGGCTTCCTCGGCCTATCCACCGGCGTGATCGTGCATGGCATCGAGGACCAGTTCCGCCGCGACGCCTATTTCGCCGATATCACCTACGGCACCAACAACGAGTTCGGCTTCGATTACCTTCGTGACAATATGAAGTATCGCCTGGAGGACATGGTCCAGCGCGACTTCTTCTACGGCATCGTCGACGAGGTCGACAGCATTCTGATCGACGAGGCGCGGACGCCGCTGATCATCTCGGGGCCGGCGGAGGATTCCTCCGACCTCTACCGCAGCGTCAACCTGGTCATCCGCGACCTGGTGAAGGACCCGACGACCTTCGACAAGGACGAGAAGTTCCGCACCGCGGTGCTGACCGAAATCGGCGCGGAGGTGGTGGAGGACATGTTGCGCGCGGCCGGGATCGTCACCGAGGGCAACCTCTACGACATCTTCAACATCTCGGTCCTGCACCATGTGCAGCAAAGCCTACGCGCCCACACCCTGTTCGCGCGCGACGTCGATTATATCGTCCGCGATGACAAGGTGGTGATTATCGACGAGTTCACCGGTCGTATGATGGAGGGGCGCCGCTACTCCGAGGGGCTGCACCAGGCGCTGGAGGCGAAGGAATTCGTCACCATCCAGCCTGAAAACCAAACCATGGCGTCGATCACGTTCCAGAACTATTTCCGGCTTTATCCCAAGCTGAGCGGGATGACCGGAACGGCGCTGACCGAGGCCGACGAGTTCGCGGAGATCTACAAGCTCGAGGTAGTGGACATCCCCACCAATGTTCCGGTGCTGCGCGCCGACGCCGACGATGAGGTGTATCGTTCGGCGGGCGAGAAATACAACGCCGTGGCGGCGCTGATCGAGGAGGCTCGCACGCGTGGCCAGCCGGTTTTGGTGGGCACCACGAGCATCGAGAAAAGCGAAATCATCAGCGAATTGCTGACCCA
This sequence comes from Rhodospirillales bacterium, assembly GCA_025350425.1. Taxonomy (GTDB): domain Bacteria; phylum Pseudomonadota; class Alphaproteobacteria; order Acetobacterales; family Acetobacteraceae; genus JANXTF01. The sequence goes on along the minus strand of JANXXW010000488.1, from coordinate 63 downwards.
GCAGCGCGTGCCGCATAAGGTGTTGAACGCCCGCTTCCACGAGCAGGAGGCGGTGATCGTCTC
>JANXXW010000440.1 GCA_025350425.1 Rhodospirillales bacterium | reverse complement strand
TGGCATTCGATAACTGGGCGGACCGTCAGGAGATCGTTGGGGAGGATGATTTCATCGCGGAAATCGATTTGCCGCGCGTGAAGTCCGCTCGCCAACTCCCGCCGCGCGTCAAGGCGATCCTTGCCGCCCGCCAGGCTTTTCTCGTCCCCGAACTGGCAGCCGCCGCCTAAGGACATGCTTGTATTCACGAGATAGGGAAAGTATCTCGGACAGGCATCAGGAGTAGTGACGGAGGTTCGTATCTCGGCCTTTCGAGTCGCTTTGGTTCGCCATTCACGTGCATTGGTGGCATCGGGCATCTGCTACGGGCGGCTCGACCTGGAGCTACACCCGGATGGCGCGGCCGAGATTGCGCGCATCGCGGCTGAATTGGCGGGCTTTGGCGCCTCAGCCATCTGGAGCAGCCCGGCGCGACGCTGCATCGCGGTAGCCGCAGCGCTAGGGCCGCCGGCGCCGCTGCGGACCGCGCGGTTGCTGGAATTGAATTTCGGCGCGTGGGAGGGGATGGCGTGGGACGATATTGATCGTGCGGCGCTGGATCTTTGGGCAGCCTCGCCGATGGACTTTGCACCGCCAGGGGGCGAAAGCGGCGCGGCGCTGATCGCGCGCGTGCGCTCATTCCATGCGACGCTTTACGAGGCGGGCCAGGATTGCGTTGTGGTGTCGCATGGCGGACCGCTGAAGGTGCTTCGGGCACTGTTGCGTGGCGAGCGCATCGACCTGTTGGCTAAGCCTCTCGGGCTAGGATGCGTAGACATCGTCACGGTAGGGTCAACAGGCTAAGGACCAGGCACTCGGCGGCGATCTCGGTCGCGCCCAGGATGTCGCCGGTATGGCCGCCAAGGCGGTGGGTGGCGATGCGCGCCAGCATGAGCCCGGCCAATCCCGCCAACGCGCAGGCAGGCAGCGCTTGACGCGGACTGAGCAGCATGAACGACACGGCGATGGCCAGTCCCAGACCGGCCAGCACGGCGCCCTTGGGCACGGTGGCCAGTGTGGCCGAAAGACCGTCCTTGCGGGCAGGCCGGGTTCGGGCGAGCACGAGCAGGATCGCGGCACGGCCCAATGCGCCCGCCACCACGAGCGCCGCCGCGACGTGCCACGGGCCGGCGATGGTCGTGACAGCAACCGCGCGGATCGCGAAGGAGAGGATGAGGGCGATGGCGCCGTAGCTGCCGATCCGGCTGTCGCGCATGATCTCCAGCCGCCGCTCCCGCGTGCGACCGCCCAAGCCGTCGGTGGTATCCGCCAGCCCATCCTCGTGCAGCCCGCCGGTCGCCAGAGTCAGCGCCGCCAGGGTCCAGATCGCGGCAAGGGCCGGGGCGAGGCCGAGTGCCGTGGCAATCGCATAGATCGCGGCGCCCCATCCGCCAACCGCCGCGCCGATGACAGGATAGGTCCATGTGGCGCGCGCGTAATCGGTGCCGGCGGGGGCGAGATGGCCGATCGGGAGGCGGGTCAGCAGGCCGAAGCCGGCAGCCAACTCATGCGCGAGCCTCACGCCGGGCCGGCCACACCAGCCTGTGCGAACGTCGCCATGCCTGCGTGGCACGCCAATGCGCCACGCAGCAACGGCACTGCGAGTGCCGCGCCCGATGCCTCGCCGAGACGCATGCCGAGATCGAGCAGCGGCGTCATGCCCAGGCAAGCGGCCAATCTGCGATGACCAGCCTCGGCGGAGACATGCGCGACCAGGGCGTGGTCCAGCCCACCGGCGGCGAGGCGGGCCAGAGGGGCCGCCGCCGCGGTGCAGACGAAGCCGTCGAGCAGCACCGGGATGCCGTGCTGCCGGGCGGCGAGGGTGGCACCTAGGATCGCCGCCAGCTCAAGACCGCCCAGGCAAGCGGCGGCCTGGAGCGGGTCCGCCAGCGCGCCAGCGTGGCGCGCAAGGCCGCGATCGATGGCGAGGCGCTTGCGGGCGAGTCCGGCATCGCTAACGCCGGTGCCGCGTCCGGCCCAATCGGCCCCCGTGCCGCCGAACAGGGCGGCGGCGAGGGCGGCGGCTACGGTGGTGTTGCCGATGCCCATCTCGCCCAGGCACAGCAGGTCGGTATCGGGGCGCACCGCCTCCTGGCCGATCCGCACGGCGTCCTGGAACGCGACGTGCGACATCGCCGGATCCTGGGTGAAGTCGGCTGTGGGAGTTTCGAGCGCGAGCGGGATCACACGCAAGCCGGCCCCGGCGGCGGCGGCCAGCTGGTTGATCGCGGCGCCTCCGGTGGCGAAGTTCGCGACCATCTGCGCGGTGACGGCGGCCGGATAGGGCGACACGTCCTGCGCCACCACGCCGTGGTTGCCCGCGAACACCAGGACCTCGACGCGATCCAGTCGCGGCATCGACCGATGTTGCCAGCGGGCAAGCCAAGCCGCCAGATCCTCCAGGCGGCCGAGGCTGCCTGGCGGCTTGGTCAGCGTGTCCTGTCGGGCGGCCACGGCGGCAGCCGAAGCGGCGTCCCCGTCGCGAGGGTGGCGGCATAAAGCGAGCAGCACGTTCATTCCGGCGCGGCCTCGGCAATGACATGGAAGAAGGAGCCGGTGACCAGTCCGCGTTGGCCGCCGGCCGGGCCGAGATCACGCCCCAATCCGTCGCGCAGCATGGCGAGTGGGGCGTCGGCGCCGGCTTCGGTGACGCTAGCGTAGTGGTATTCATGGCCTCTCAACCCGGCCCCGGCCGGCGCGAAGCCGGTATTGGCGAGCAGCGTCGCCTGGCGATAGCCGAGGTGCAGGCGGCGACGGGAGAAGCTCGTCTCGTGGCCGAGCAGGCCGGTCATGGCGTGGCGCTGGCCATCGGCATCGATGAGGGCGGTCCCCAGCACCATGAAGCCGCCGCACTCACCATGGACCGGTCGGGTTTGGGCGAACTCGCGCAATCCAGCCTGGAAGCGCCCGTTTCGCGCCAGGGCCGGGGCGTGCAGTTCGGGATAGCCGCCGGGCAGCCAGCAGGCGTCGCACCCCGGTGGCGGGGGTTCGTCGGCCAAGGGGGAGAACGGCTCGATCTGGGCACCTGCGGCGCGCCAGCCCGCCACCAGGTGAGGGTAGATAAAGCTGAACGCGGCGTCCTGGGCGAGTGCCACGCGTGCGCCGGGCGGTGGTAAAGGGCGCGCGGCAGTGGCTGTGGGGGCGAACCCGGTAGCAAGTGCCAGGATCGCGTCGAGGTCGAGGTCGCGTTCGGCCATGTCGGCCAGCCGCTCCAGGTGGGCCGCGAGCGCCACGTGCTCGCCGGCCTGCACGAGGCCGAGATGGCGTTCGGGCAGCGCGATGGATTTGTCGCGCATGACGCAGCCCAGCACCGCGATACCGGCGTCGCGCACGGCTCCAGCCACGCCGTCGCGATGGCGTTCGCTGCTGGCCTGGTTGATCACCACGCCGGCGATCCGCACCGCCTTGTCATGGGTGGCAAAGCCGCGCGCGGTGGCGGCGGCGGATTGGGATTGCCCGGAGACGTCGAGCACCAGCAGCACGGGCAGCCCGAACCGTGCCGCGAGGTCGGCCG
>JANXXW010000407.1 GCA_025350425.1 Rhodospirillales bacterium | reverse complement strand
GCCATGCTGGCGATCCGGAACCTGCCAAGCGTCACGCGCGGCGGCCGTGTGGCCGATGGGGTGAGCGGTTTTGTGGGCGGGATGATGGGCGGGCTGGGCGGCATGAGCGGGCCGGCGCCGACGTTGTGGTGCACACTGCGCGGCTGGGAGAAGACCACCCAGCGCACGGTGTTCCAGGTATTCAACATCACCATGCACACACTGACGCTGAGCGTGTACGCCGCGACCGGTCTGATCACCCGCCCGGTGCTGCACGGCTTCGCGCTGCTCACGCCGATCGTGGTCGTGACCGCAATCCTGGGAACGCAGCTCTACAAGCGCCTCAGCGACACCGTGTTCCGCCGCATGGTCCTGGGATTGCTGGCGGCCTCGGGGCTGGTGCTACTGGCGACTGCACTGCCTAAGCTGATGTAGTTCGTGCCGTGTCGCGCGCGGTCGGGGTTTCCTGCATGCGCGCTCTCAGCCACGCGCACGCATCTGCCATCGCGGCGCGTGCCACGGCCACCTCGCCGGTGAGGCGGATGAAGCCGTGCAGCATCCCTTTGTAGGTTTCCACCGTCGTGGGAACTCCGGCCGCGTGCAGCATTTCAACCATCTTCTCGCCATCCGAGCGCAGCACGTCGAGTTCGGCTAGCTGGACGAGTGTTGGTGGCAGGCCGGCAAGGTCGGCGCGCAGCGGGGCGGCGAGCGGGTTATGCTGGTCGGCGGGGTCTCGCGTGTAGGCGTTCCAAAACGCCATCATGCCGGCGCGGGTCAGCCCGTAACCCTCGGCGAATTCGACATAGCTGGGCGAGTCGAAGTCCGGAGCCGTCACGGGATAGGCGGACAGGATGCCGTGCAGGATCGCCGGATGACTTTCGCGCAGAAGCAGCGCCGTACCGAAGGCCAGGTTGCCGCCGGCGCTGTCGCCTCCGATCACGATGCGGCCGGTATCCAGACCCCATTCATGGCCGTGGGTGGCGATGTGGCGTATCACGGCCGCGCATTCCAGCACGGCCTGCGGGAAGCGGGCCTCGGGCGACAGGGCGTAATCGATGCTCACCGCGGCGATCTCGGCCCCGGCGGCATATTCGCGCACCAGCTTGTCCACGGTGTCGACCGACGAGAACACCCAACCGCCACCGTGCAGCCATACCAGAACCGGGAGCGGTCGGTCAGTGTGGGGACGATGGACGCGACAGAGGACGCGGCGGCCCCGCGCGACGACCCAGCGGTCGAGGCTCTCGGCCATCACGGGGCCGCCCTGCGCCCACATCAGGGTAAGCATCTCATTGACGGCGCGATGGCCGTCGATCGGCTCCTCGAGCAGAATCGGAGGGTGCGCGGCGGCGGCATCGTCCATCACGCGACGCACTTCACGTATCTGTGGATCCAGCCGTAGATCGTCGGTCATGTCTTCGCTCCGTTGTTGCTGCGCGAGTGTGACGCGCCATCGCCCGCGTTGGAACAGGGAACGCACTTGATCCATCGGGCCGCGCAGGGTCTATGACGTCCATGCAAACGATGCCGTCATTGGCCATGGCTCCGCTGGTGAGTGCCCATCGGTTCCGCCCGCAATCCCTGTTCCGGCCAGAATCCGTGGCGGTGCTGGACGCGGACGGCGACGTGGGTGGCCGGGTGATGGCCAATCTGCTGGCGAGCGGTTTTACCGGCGCGGTGCTGCCGGTGGCGGCCATCCGTTCCGTCCTGGGCGTGCTCGCATATCCCGATATCGCTTCCCTGCCGCTCGCGCCCGACATTGCCCTGGTGTGCGGCGCGGCCACGCCGGAGCTGTTCGCGGGGTTGCGCGAACGCGGCTGCTTCGCGGCCATCGCGTTGGCGGGCGGTTCGGGCCTGAGGGCGTTGGCGGAGTCCACGGGCGTGCGGTCGCTCGGACCCTATTCGTTCGGGATCGCGCTGCCAGCGCTCGGGCTGAACGCGACGGTCGGCCATCTCAAACCTCGGGTAGGACGTCTGGCGCTGGTGTCGCAGTCGGCGTCGCTGTGCCGGACCGTGCTGGATTGGGCGGAGCCGAACGGTGTGGGCTTCAGTCACATCGTCGGCATCGGCAGCAACGACGATATCGGGTTCGCGCTGGTGCTGGACTGGCTGAGCCGCGATCCCGGAACCGGCGCGATCCTGCTCGATATCCGGCTCATCAAGGACAGCCGCGCGTTCCTTTCGGCCGCGAGGGCGGCGGCCCGGTTGCGCCCGGTAGTCGCCATCTGGAGCGGCTCCAGGCTGAACGATCCGACCGGGTGCGCCGACGCGGTGTTCCAGGCGGCGTTGCGCCGCAGCGGCGTGTTATGCGTGACACGGCTGGAGGAGTTGCTGGCAGCAGCCGAGACCTTGACGCGGGCAAAGCCGGCGGCCGGGGAGACGCTGGCCATCGTCACCAACGCGCTCGGCCTCGGGCGCATGGCCGCCGATGCCGCGTTGCGCGACGGCGTGGCGCTCGCGGGGGAGGTGATCCACGCACCGGGCGGCCTCGCAGCGGCGGCCCTCGCCGTGCAGGGGGCCGGCGGTGTCCTGGTGGTCCATACCCCGACCGGTCCGGGCGATGCCGAGACGATAGCCGCGTTGGCTGGAATCGCCGGCACGGCCCGCGCGCCGGTGCTGGTGTGCGCGCTGGGCGAGACCACGGGCGCCGTCAACCGGCGATTGCTGGCGGCGGCGGGCGTTCCGGTGTTCGCCTCCCCGGAACAGGCCGTGCGAGGATTCCGCCATTTGCTGGAAAATCGGCGCAACCGCGAGGCCGCGCGGGAATTGCCGCCGAGCAAAGTGCTGCTGGTGGCGCCGGACCGGACCGAGGTGCAGCGCCTGTTCGCCCGCCTCCGCAGCGCCGACCGCGACGCCCTTACGCAGGAGGAGGCGCTGGCGCTGATGGCGGCCTATGGCCTGCCCACGGTGCCGTCCCGCGCCGTGGCGGACGCGGAGGGAGCCGCCGAGGCGGCGACGCTGCTGGGCTTCCCGGCGGTGTTGAAGCGCCGGCGGGCCGGGCGGCCAAACGTGTGGTCGGCTCGGAGCGTGGCGCTCGATCTGGCGACCCCCGAGGCGGTGCTGGCGGCAGCGCAGGACCTCGAACAGCGGCGCGACCCCGCCGCCGCCGCCGGCTTCCTCGTCCAACGGCAGGTTGGGCGCTCTCGCGAGCTGCGCATTCACATCGGCGACGACCCGGTATTCGGACCCAACATCGTGTTCGGGCAGGGCGGCCCCTTCGCGGAGGCGCTGCCGGACCTCGCGATCGAGATGCCGCCGCTTAATTTGACGCTGGCCCGGTCAATGATTTCCCGCTCGCGTGTCGCGTCCACGCTGGGCACGCTGCACGACCAGCCGTCGGCAAACGTCGAGGCGATTGCCGACGCGTTGGTGCGGGTCAGCCAGATGCTGATCGATTTCCCCGAGATCGCCGAACTTGA
>JANXXW010000403.1 GCA_025350425.1 Rhodospirillales bacterium | reverse complement strand
GCAGGAACCAGAGTCTCAGGGCTCAGATAGGTGAAAAGCGCCCCAGTCTGTTCGTCTTCACCGCGCATAAACGCCCCCCGACAATCCCAGGCACAGCGAATCAGATGTCAGACGATTTGAATAGTGAATTTCCGCAGCCTGCTAACAGACGGTCTTTCGAACGAGGCGACCCCTCCGACCTATCCGCTGCTTCTGCAGGGTTGGATGGCGATCTGGGGCCACAGCGAAATCGCCATGCGTTCGCTGTCCGTTGCGGTTTCCGCGGCGTGTATCCCAATCATCTACGCGTTAGGCCGGGAGTTGGGCAGTCGCCGACAAGGTCTTCTCGGAGCGCTGTTATTCGCGCTTTGTCCGATGAGCATCTATTTTGCGCAGGAAGCACGCGTATATTCGTTGCTTATGATGGATACCGGCTTGGCGCTCTGGGCCGCAGCCATTTTTCAGCGTGATCCGGGTTCGACGAAAGCCTCGGTTGCATACGTGATATTCGGCACGCTATCGCTTTACCTGCACGCAACCGCGCTGCTGTTTGTCGTAGCCTGTGGTGGGACGGTGTGGCTCGCGTTGCTTGCCCGCGGCACCCCTGGGCGTTTAGCGCTGTTGAAGTGGACCGCGCTCAATGTGGCGGTAGTCGTACTTGGCTTGCCTTACCTTGTACATATCGCGACCGCGAGCCAGGGAGGTGGTCTCGACTGGATGCCCCCGCTACGGCCTCATGAAATCGGCGTATCGATATCGGCCGTCGTCGACGGAATCGTGATGCCTTATTCATGGCCAGCGGTGCCACTCGCAATCGCGTTATTCGCGACTTTGACAGCGTCTATCTATCGGCATCCACCTAACTCCCGCGCCACAATAATACTCGTCGCTGTGCCTTGCGTTTTCGTGTTCATGTTCATTGCGATAAGCCTGATACGGCCATTGTTGCTGCCACGGGTGCTTACCTGGACTACCCTGCCACTATGCATCGTTTTGGCTGGGCAACTTCTTGCAATCGGCCGAATGCGCTTCGCGGTATTTGCTACGACGTTCGCGGCGTTCGCGGTCGGATTGACGTTCCAGGTGACATCGTTGAGCAGCGACAAGGAACCGTGGCGGGATGCCATACACGACCTGACGACGGAACTCGCGCGAGCGGATCTCGTGGTGATGAGCCCTCGGTTCGACCCGATGGTGTTCAGCTATTATGCTCCGAACTCGAAGAACCTACATCTGTGGGACGCGGCCCTTCCCCCGACCATCATGACACTGGCGACCGAACGCCTTGGCATACCGTCAATTTCCGAAGCTGATATCTTGACTGCCATTAAAGCCAAACGCTCGGTGCTGGTCGTGGCGAACTCTCTGGACCGGAGCTATATCGATAGGCTCCAGGCCATCGTTCCAGCGACCACAATGCATGAATGGCAATGCGGCAGAGGGACATGCATCGGAAGCGCAGATTGGAGCACGGTGAGATTCACTTCTTCTGCGGGCCTTGCGAGATATCAGACAAATACGGCGAGCTTAGGCAGTTACAGGTAGTGCATGCCGCAGGTGAGCGTTGCGCTGTTCCCGTCGCGAAAACGAATGCTCGCACCGGACCGACGCCGCCTATCAGGCCCTCGCGTTAATTTCGATCCGCTTCAAACTTTCGGAAAGAGTTGAATTCTCGCGGGGTTCTATAGTTTTAGAAACGATAAACCGAGGCCTACGCTTGGTTTCCAAATAGATCTTGCCGACATATTCCCCGATTATTCCAAGGCTGAGCAACTGCACGCCGCAGACCAGATATATTGGGATCACGATCGATGCCCAACCAGGCACTGTCGCTCTCATGACTACTGCCATGAATAGTGCCCATGCCGTCAAAAAGAGCGAGAACAAGGACATACCACAGCCCAGCACCGTGATAATGCGCAATGGGCGCGTCGAAAACGACGTCACACCCTCGACCGCCAGCGCAAACATTTTTCCGAGCGGATACTTCGATGTACCGGCAAACCGCTCAGCGCGTTCATAGGTGACAACTGCAGTCTCGAACCCCAGTTGCGGGATCAAGGCACGCAGAAACAGGTTCGACTCTTTAAACTGGCGCAAAGCTTCCACGGCGCTTCGGCTCAGGAAGCGGAAATCGGCGTGGTCGAACACAATATCGACGCCAAGCCGTTTCAAAAGATTGTAGTAAAGGTGAGCGGTTATTCTTTTGCCGGCGCTATCGCGCACACGCTTGCTCCGCACGCCGTACACAATATCAGCACCTGCGGCCGACGCGCGAAGCATCCCGGAGATCGCGCCCAAATCGTCTTGCAGGTCGGCGTCGATCGAGACGATCAGATCGCCTTTCACAGAGAGCAGTCCTGCCATGAGAGCATTCTGATGCCCCCGGTTACGCGATAACTTTAGGCCACCTAATCTGGGCGTCTTACTATGTAATTCCTGTATGATCCGCCACGTGCGATCAGTCGAACCGTCATCCACGAAACATATATGGCTACCTTCGGAGATGCGCCTGTCACGAATAAACTGGCTCAGAAGAATATCCAAGCGTTTTGCCGTTTCTGGTAAGACATCTTCCTCATTATAACATGGGATTACAATTGCCAGAGACGGAGTAAAGGCTACCATTTTACTGCCTTTAATGTTCACCAGCCAAAGTTTAACGATCTAATAATTGCATAGAACGCCGTCCGACATGGTGAGCTCCGATGCAACAATCAAATTCGAATATTAGATCTAACTGTAGGAAACCCTGCGACCAGGGTATTATCATTTGCATTATTTTGGTGCGATAATAGATAATTTATAATCTCACACATTTGTGTATCGAACTTTGATATTGTGTGGGAGCAGGACTGAGTTTGTTTTGACCACCAAGCTCAGAGCGGCAACTGGATACGAGCGCGCAGGCCGCCGAGAGGGGAATTCTCCAGCGTGATCTCGCCGCCGTGGGCGCGGACAATGTCGCGCGCAATGGTGAGGCCCAGCCCCGTGCCGCCGCTGGCATCGCTGGCGAAGGGACGGAACACGGTTTCACGACGCTCCGGGGAAATCCCGGGGCCGTCGTCGTCGATCGTGATGTGGACCAGGCGCTGGCCGGAACGGCTGGCGGCCAGCACGACCTTGCTCGCGTGGCGGCCGGCGTTGTCCACCAAGTTGGTGAGTGCCCGCCGCAGCGCGTCCGGCCGGAGCGGCAGG
>JANXXW010000394.1 GCA_025350425.1 Rhodospirillales bacterium | reverse complement strand
TGGCAGGCTCTCCAGGGCGTGCTTATCCTTGAACGACAGCTTCCGCGTCCGCGCGGCGGAAGCCGGAAATGCCGTGGTCGCGGCGCCGCCACGGGACGGCTTGCCCGAAGGTCCCACCGCCCGCTCGCCGCGCTGGATCAGCATGTCGCTGTAGCCTCCGGCATATTCCAGCCATTTGCCGTCACCCTCGGCGTTGATCACCGACGTGGCCACGCGATCGAGGAAATCCCGGTCATGGCTCACCAGGAGCACGGTGCCGGGATAGTCGGCCAGCATTTCCTGCAACAGTTCCAACGTTTCGAGATCTAGGTCGTTGGTCGGCTCGTCCAGCACCAGCAGGTTGGAAGGCTTGGCCAGCGCCACGGCCAGGGTCAGCCGTCCGCGCTCGCCGCCCGACAACACGCCTACTGGCGTGCGGGCCTGCTCGGGCGCGAACAGGAAGTCCTTCATGTAGCCGATCACGTGACGGCTCTGCCCGTTCACCTCGACCGTGTCGCCCTTGCCGCCGGTCAGTGTGTCCGCGAGTGTCCGCTTCGGATCGAGGCTGTCGCGCCTTTGGTCCAGCGCCGCCATTTGCAGGCTGGCACCAACCTGAATGGTGCCTTCGTCCGGCTGTGCCAAACCAACCAGCATGTTCAACAGCGTGGTCTTGCCGGCGCCGTTCGGCCCGATAATGCCGACCCGATCGCCGCGCATGATCCTGGTGCTGAAATCAACCACGATGGCGCGCCCGCCGAACGATTTCGAAATATTGGTGGCGACCGAGACCTGCCGCCCCGAAAGATCGGCGCTGGCGGCAGCCAGCTTCGGCCCGCCCGCTGGCCCCTGCACGTGCCGCCTGCGCTCCCGCAATGTGTGCAGGTCGGCCAGCCGCTTGACGTTGCGCTTGCGCCGCGCGGTCACGCCGTAGCGCAGCCAATCCTCCTCCATCACCAGCTTGCGGCCCAGCTTGTGCTGGTCCCGGGCCTCGTTCTCCAGCGTGTCGTCGCGCCAGGCGTCGAATGCGGTAAACCCTTGGTCCAGCCGCCGGGTTATGCCGCGATCCAGCCATACGATGCTTTTGGACAGCCGCTCCAGCAGCCGCCGGTCATGGCTGATTACGACCAGGGCGGAGCGCAACGACGCCAGTTCCGCCTCCAGCCAGGCAATGGCGGGCAGGTCGAGATGGTTGGTCGGCTCGTCCAGCAGCAGGACGTCGGGAGAGGGGGCCAAGGTCCGCGCCAACGCCGCGCGCCGCGCCTCGCCGCCCGAAAGGCGTCCCGGCTTCTCGGCCCCGGTCAGCCCCAACTGTTCCAACAGGTATGTCGCGCGATACGGATCGTCGCTCGGTCCTAGCCCCGCGTCCACGAAGGCGCGCACATCAGCGAACCCGCTGAGATCGGGCTCCTGGGGCAGGTAGCGGACAGTGGCACCCGGCTGCAGGAAGCGCGTGCCGCCATCGGAGGCAAGCAGGCCAGCCGCGATTTTCAGCATGGTGGATTTGCCCGAGCCGTTGCGCCCAACCAGGCAAACGCGGTCGCCGGCGCCTACGGCAAGTTCGGCGTTGGACAGCAGCCGAGCGGTGCCGAGGGTGAGTTCGATGGATTGCAGATGTAACAGGGGAGGGGCCATAGGCGCATCTTCTAGCAGCCCGCGGCGGGTCGGACATGGATGGCAGACTTGCACTGGAAGCATAGCAAGGTCATTCTGTGATTGCTTTTGTGACATTTGGGGGATTTTTGCATGCTGACCCGCCGTTCTGCGATCACGACCGTGGCCGTCATCGCCGCCGTGAGCCTCGGCACTACCGCCCACGCAGCTGACAGGACGGTGAAGATCGGCATTAATCTGTCGTTCACTGGCGCCGATTCAGGCTCGGCCACACGCGTCGCGAATGGCGCGATCATGGCGATCGACGAGGCCAACGCGAAAGGCGAGGTCAAGGGCTACAAGTTCGAGGCCGTCAAATACGACGACGGCACGGCGACGGCAGGGCAGTACGATCCCGCGCAGGCCGCCACCAACGCCCGTAAGATGGTCTCGGACAAGGATGTGATCGCCGCCGTCGGCCCGCAGATGTCGGGTGCCGGTAAGGCAATGGCGCCGATTCTGAGCGCCGGCAATCTCGCGACCATCACACCGACTTCCACCAACCCCGATCTCACCGATCCGAAATTCGCCCAGCAGTACCGGCCGGCGGGCAAGGCGATCTACTTCCGGACCGTCACCACCGACGCGTTCCAAGGTCCCAATATGGCCAACTTCTTCGCCGACACGCTGAAGGTGAAGTCGGTCTACGTGCTGGACGACTCGGGCGCTTACGGCGTGGGCCTCGCGGATGCCTTCCAGGGCCAGGCGGAGAAGAAGGGCATCAAGATCATCGGCCGCGACCGGCTCGACCCGAAGGCGGCCGACTACGCGGCCGTGCTGACCAAGATCAAGGCGCTGAACCCGGACGCCCTGTATTTCGGCGGAGTCGGCCAGGCTGGCACCAAGCTCGCCAAGCAGGCTTACGAAATCATCCCGAAGGTCATCAAGGCCGGCGGCGACGGCCTTTATGGCCCGGACATGCTGACTGCCGTCGGCTTTCCGGCCGTTGAGGGCTGGTATGCCACCATCGCCTCGCCGCACCTGACCGAGGACACCAAGCTTGCCAAGTGGGTGGCTGACTACAAGGCGAAGTTCGGCATGGGACCGGAGGACTACTCCATCACTTCATACGACGCGGCGCTGGTGATCATCGCAGCCGTGAAAAAGCTGGCAGGGGCCGGCAAGCCGGTGAACCGTGACACGATCCGGGATGCGATCCAGAGCGACACGATCCCGACGCTGCAAGGCGACGTGTCGTTCGACGCCAACGGCGATTTGCGGAACAAGGTCATCAGCGTGTTCCAGATCCATAAGAACGACGCCAAGCCACTCGACGACATCGACGGACAATACAAATACGTCGGCGTCGCCCCGCAAGCCTGAGGCCACGGTTCCGCCATGCCTGCCACGGCGCGGGCTGGCGGAACACCTTCGATCCGGAACATCTGAATGACCGCCACCGATCTGTTCGTGCAACAGGCCATCAACGGCCTGAGCCTCGGCGCGATGTACGCGTTGTTGGCCCTCGGCTTCACGCTGGTCTACGGCATCCTCGAACTGATCAACTTCTCCCACTTCAACATCTTCATGGTGGGCAGCTTCGTGGCGCTATACACCTTGCAGATGCTCGGCGTGGTCGGCCAGCAAACGGTCATGACGGGCCTGCCGCTGGTCGGCGTGTTGCTCGCCGCGTTCGTGACCACGACCCTGTTCACCGGCACGCTCGGCGTCGGCATCTACCGCTTCCTGCTGCGCCCTCTGCGCGGCGTGAAGGGGCCGGCGGCGATGATCACCACCATTGGTGTCTCTTAC
>JANXXW010000330.1 GCA_025350425.1 Rhodospirillales bacterium | reverse complement strand
GCAAGTGCTCAGTTTTCAATGTAGTATCATACATGCAGATGGCGACGTAAGATGGTGTCGTTCACGTGCCGTGATAGTTTTGTCAACGTGCGGGGCAACGGAGATGTGGGCGGGCTTTAGCACCGATATCCATGATCTTATGTCATTGCAGGCAAAGCAGGAAATACTTGTTTCGGAGTTGCAGCATCGTCTCCGAAATATAATTGCCGTCGTACGATCTATGGCGGCTCTTACTCTCGAAAGCGGGCCTGCCCGGGATGACTACGACGCTCGTCTATTGGCAATTTCTCGTACCCAAGCACTGCTAAGCGGAGCAACAAGGTCTCTTGGGCTCGCCGATCTCGTGGACGCGGAACTCGCGGTTTACGTTCATAAATACCATGACCGCATCACGATCGATGGGCCAGCGGTCGAGATCCCGGAGACGCAGATGCTTCCGCTTGCGCTCGCGCTCCACGAATTGGCCACCAACGCTGTAAAATACGGAGCCCTTTCGCAGCTGGAAGGTCGTCTTTCGGTGTGTTGGCATGTGACCGATCTTGAGGACGGTTCTCGGCATCTATCACTTCACTGGCAAGAAAGTGGAGTCCGGATGCCCGCGGGGCCGGTACCCAGGCGAGGTTATGGGCGTGAACTTATCGAGTCGGCGTTACCTTACCAGTTGAACGCCAAGACAAGCCTCGACTTCACGTCTGATGGGGTCTGCTGCGTTGTCGTGATCGCTTTGGCAAACGTTCCTACTTAGGCCCACCCGCCGATCGACTGTGCCACACCGGCTTAAATTCAAGCAGTAACGATCTGTGCGGTTCCCATCTTTAAGCCAATGAGCACTCGGGGCCTTGGTTGCGGCAGGCAAACAATATCGATGGTCCACCGTTAAATTCTAACATATGATGGTACGTGGCTCCAGAAATCGTTTATCAAACGCTCACATTAAGGCAATACAGTGTACAAAATCGTACTTTTTATTGTTATCCATCCAGCTTAGATTTGTAAAACCGAGAGGCTACCCAGCGGTGACGTCAACAATCGGGAATTACCGTTCGAACGTTCAAGTTCCGAAGTCTCGGATGGAAATTGAAATGGACGTCCGAAACGCTCTTGAGAGCACTGGCGTCCCTCTTCTTGCGCTGGACGTAAGCTTGCGGGTCAGAGCATTCACACCCGCCATGGTTGAGTTATTCGAGCTAGGCGGGGATGTCTATGGCCGCCCAATCGAGGCGGTAAGTTCATACCTCCACTATGACGAACTTGCCGAGGATTGCCGTGACGTTCTTCGCACGCTGCAACGTCAGGAACGGGATGTTTCCAACTCCCGAACAGGCTGTCCGTTCAGAGTTTGTGCGATGCCCTGTTACACCGCGGCCGGTGAAGTCGGTGGCGTGACGCTAACCTTCACGAATATTGGTGCGATCACGCGGCTTGAAACTTCCTTGTTGGAGAGCCAAGAACGCCTCCGGCTACTCGCAAGCGTCACACCGTCTTTCCTGTTCACAACAAACCCGGAAATGGCCTGGAACTACGTAAATCCGCGTTTCTACGAGTTCACCGGCATGGCCGAAAGTTCCGCGCTAGGGCAGGGCTGGTTGACAGCCATCCATCCAAACGACCTCGCTCGCACCAAAGCCGGTTGGGCGGAGGCATCCGCTTCGGACGGTGAGTTTGAGCTTGAATTTCGATTACGAACGGCTGCTGGTGCCTGGAGTTGGTTTTTAGGACGCGCCTCAGTCAAGCGAGACAGATATGGCATCATAATTGGGTGGTATGGCTCATTTGCAAACGTCCATAAGCGACATCGCGCGGAAGAGCGGCAGCAATTACTTCTTAACGAGCTTCAACACCGGGTCAAGAATATCCTAGCCGTCGTACGTTCTGTATTGACGCGTACACTGGATACCACTTCAAACCTTGAGGAATTCGGCGCTCACTTCAACGGGCGCTTTAGCGCGATCTCTCGTACTCAGGGCGTATTGGCTCGGACGCCGGATGGATTGGTCGATCTTGAGGAATTGGTGAGCGAAGAGCTTTACGCTCAGGGTGTCGCCCAGGGTGATCAAGTGACCATCGAGGGCCCGTCGATTTCACTGACGGATCGGACCGCGCAAACTCTCGGCCTTGCGATACACGAACTGACAACCAACGCTTTGAAGTTTGGGGCGCTGGCGGTGAGGGGAGGGACAATATCGGTGAATTGGCATGTTCTCTCGCACAGAGAGGACAAGCATCTTGTGCTTGAGTGGCAAGAGAAGGGAGTGGAAATTATTGATCTGCTTCCCGAGCAGGTCGGCTTCGGCCGGGAACTGATCGAAAAAGGCCTGCCGTATGAGCTTCAGGCTCAGACCACACTTGTGTTCCGCTCAGGTGGGGTTTGGTGTCGGATCGAACTACCGTTGGCAGCACCAGCGACGAACGAATCATTTACGATCGCCGCGACATGACTGAAAAACCGCGACTGAACGGCATCCGGATACTCGTGGTCGAGGACCAGTATACCATTGCCGCTGAACTCACGCGTCTTCTCGAAGACCTTGGCGCTATCGTGGTCGGTCCTTTTGGGCGCCTCGAACTGGCGTCCGCCGCCTCTCTCGACACGAGCCTGCAGCTGGACGCGGCGGTTTTGGACATCAATCTCCACAGCGAGGCAGTTTTCCCCGTTGCTGAAATACTGAAGCGTCGCGCAATCCCATTCGTCTTTGCGTCGGGTTACCAAGCCTCAGCTCTGCCGGCAGCGTACCGGAACGAGGCCTTGGTCGAGAAGCCGGTGGATGCCAACGCACTCGCACATATATTGCTGAATATGGTTTCGGTCCAAAAAGACGGCCGGCGTGCCAGAGGTGGCGTTACAGCGGGATGAGCGACTTCTCCAGCCGTAGCAGTTCCAAGACGGCACAGTTCAGCGCTCTTATTTGTCGGCTTTCCGCCCTTAGTCAGCTTTCTGAGGAAGACCTCCGGCTTTTGCATAGCCTGGCGAGGTTTGTTCGGTTGCACCCGCCGCGAACCGAAATTTGGACCGGTATGAAGCCGACCGCGCCTCGATTGCTGGTTTCCGGATGGGCCTGCCGGCATCGCCTGTTAGGAGATGGACGCCGGCAGATCATAAACTTCATTCTTCCCGGCGACTCCATCGGTAATTTGGAGGAGCTCGCGCTGCCCTCGGATACAAGCTCTATGGCGCTGACCAACGCCACCAGCGTGGACGCGACCTCACTGACCCATGCCGCGGCCAGTGGCCATTCGGCGCATCACGGGCTTACTCGCGCCATTCGCCTTCTCGCCTTGCATGAGACAGCATTGATGAGCGACCACATCGTTCGTCTTGGCCGTCAAACGGCATATGAACGCATGGTACATCTCATGCTCGAATTCCACCACCGTCTTCGGGTTGCGGGACTGGGGACAAGCGATAGCTTCGGAATGCCATTGACCCAGGAAGTTCTGGCTGACTCCCTTGGTCTTAGCGTCGTTCATGTCAATCGGACGCTCCAGCAGGTTAGACGGGACGGTCTTTTGGAAATCCGCGCCGGCCAAGTCAAAATCCTCGATCTGAAATTGATGCAGGCTGTGGCTGACTGGATGTCGATAGCTCCGTTGCCCACCACACCGGAAGCGCTCAGGATTTTCCGCAACACGAACTGGTAAGCCATCCTTGGGTGGCGTCTACCAGGCGGTTGCGCTGTTGAATCCGCCTATTTCAGCAATTCCGATAGCGCGAACGCAACGAGCATCCAGAAAACCAGGCTAATCGCCAATCCCAATAATACGCCCCGGGCGGTGGTAAGCCGGTCAACTGATCTAGCAAAGCGCCGGATCTCTAGCTTTTCGGGACGGTGTTTCTCGATGCTGGTTTGTCGTGAGGAGCTTTGGTTCCGCATGACCGCCTCAGATGGCGCGCCGACAGCGCGCGCCGATGATACCCGATTATGACACAAACCGTTATTATTCGCTACTCCGATTGTGATGTGTAGTTTGGTATTATAATCTGCCGAAAGCTGGAATCGAAGGCGGGCGGAGCGTGAACCGGGTCCAGCCGGGTACTTCCGCCCGAAGATTCACTTCGCGCCACTTTGGATGACGCGGGGGTTTTAAGAGTTGCGCAAAGTTAGTTGAGAGCGAGGTCACGAATTTCTCGATGCGGCGATAGCGATCCGTGCCTGGCGGTGAGCCGTATGCCGCCATCACAGCGCCTACGGCAACCGTCTCAACTGGGGCCTGGTCAGGTATCAGGCTGGGGTATGAGTCATGGATGAGCCGTGCGGGAAGATAGGTGTCAATCAGCCCCGCGCTCAAGGGCACTGTTAGAAAGTGCAGTTTCGATCCCGCTGCCAGCGGCTTGAACAAGGCCGCAGGCTGGCCCGCGACATACACGAGTGCTGCGATGTCGCCGTCACTTAGCGACTTCAAAGCGTTCTCCTGGGATAGATAGGTTGGCTCAATGGCAATGCCGAGTTTGCTGAACAAAAGGGACGCGGTAACCCCAGTGCCGCTTCCGGGGACATCGAAGTTCACCTTCTGCCCGGCACAATCCTCAAGGCGAGTGATATCGCCTCGCGCCAGGATATGTACCTCCTCATCATACAGTTTCGCGACGTACCTGACCGAGGAGATCACGCCGGGAAACATATTCTCGCTCACGACGAAGGCGAGCGCGTCCGACTGCATGATGGCGATATCGATACCGTGCAGATAGACAAGGTCGGATAAGTTCTGCACGGAGCCTTTTCCAACTACGGGCAAAACCCGCAGGTTGTCTCCGTCGTCGAGAACTGTGGCGAGGTCGGCGGCGATGCGGATATAGGTTCCGTCCACGCCACCGGAAATCACGCCGACTGTGCCGTAATTTGCCCGCGCGGTAAGCACGGCGCTCGACGGTTTGGCGGCGGCTTCCGCCAATAATTCACTCGGAAGCGCGGCAAAGGTGCTTCCCAACAGAACGTTGCGCCGCGTCGTGGTGGCGTCCGGCATCGGCTTTCTCGCTATCTGGACATGCGGCGGTCAAGTAGGCGCAATGAGGCTGTCGCCTCGACGCTTCCTAGCACGACCGCCCGCCGATACCACTCGGCCGACTTTGCCTCGTCGGGCGGGATGCTGGCGCCCAAAGCCGAAAGGAAAAGGGGATCGAATGTGCGACCCATCGAAAAAGCCGCGGTCCCACTGCCAAGACCGGCAGCCCGCTCATAAAGCAATCTCGCGCCGGAAATATCACCCAACTCGATCAGGCGGTCGGCCCGCCGCATGAAAACCACTACGTTCTGAGATAGTGGGACGGGTGCGGAGCGTTCCGCCATTGTTGGGGATGGAAGTGGAAGCGGGGCGATATGGGCTTGCAACGGGGGTAACGGTAAGGACAAGAGCGGTAGTGGAGCCAAGGATTGCGGCATAAGCGAGGCTGGCTGGGTAGGCTGACCAGCGTTAGGGGACCGCTCAGTCGTTTGACGTTGCGCCGGCGCGATGATGACCGATGCCCCGCGCGGTATCTCGGCTTGGTTTAAGTCGGGATTGGCGATGGAAGATGGTGGCTCGGGGCCACCTCGTACCGACGTGGGAACCCTGTCGCGAGTTGGACCGGGCGCGGCACTGGGTATGGAGTCGACCGATGGCGCCGGAGCCAACGCTGGTGGGGGTAGCGGCGCGCTAACGGGAGCGACTGTCTCCTTTGGCGAAGCCACGGATGGCCGAGAGTTCGTGGCCAAGTTCATCGTTGGAGGAGCCCACTCGTCCTGGGTACGCGATGCCACAATGCACCCAGTGAAGGCGAGCAGGAGGACCACGGCAGCGCGCGAACCGGTGGGTCGTTTCCGGAGTACTCGCCCCTTAGCAACCGGCCGCTCTCCTAGTGGATTGTGGGGTATTTCGTCGTCGGATAAGGCATCGAAGCCCTCCTCCAGCGTCGTGCCCGTCGTTATTCTTTTTGCGGAGGCAACATGGTCCGCCGACACCTCGGCAGCCCCTTCCATCCGCGCCAGGAACGACGCGAGCTCACTTACAGCTCCATTTCCGTCCGAGCTCTCACCGACGAAAGGCGCGACCTTTCTCATGGCTTTCCGCCCGTTCCTGCCGCTCGACCATGGCTTCTGCCTAAAACAATGGCCCACCAATCCATATGTCGCGGGTTACTCATATTTAGGCACTGCTTGAGGATTGTCTGGCGAGCTTCCCCAAAGAATCGCAGTTTTGAATGAACCGCCGCCCGTTCGCCGAATGACATATTCCTTGCGCTTCGCTGGACCAGCCAGATGTAAGGCGCCGATCGGATCATACGGTGCATAAGGCTTGCAATAGGCCTGCCTCTCGTCATTCCACGCCGGAGTTCCACGGTCGCAGATCCAGTTGTTCCCAGGATCCAGAATCGCTGATTTGAGCCGCGCGCCGCCTCGGGCGTGTAGCGCATGATTGAGGGCAAACTGGTCGTGGGGTACCAGGGCAGCGGTGCGACGAAATGCCCGCTCATAATTCCTGGCCCACGCGGCCCAATGTGGAGCGCCGGCTGCCGCCGCAAAGAAACCGGCATTCAGATGGGGCATGGCGAGAAGATAGCCCCCCAGCAACGGCCCATATCCCAGGAGGAAATGCTTGGCCGTCCACCCGAGCAGCCACGGTTGTAGTCGATAGGCCCGCTCTCTCTCATGCGTGACCGCGAGACCATCCTTCAGTGCTGATGCAACATAATGTCGTATAACGCCGACGTCCTGTAGCCACACGTCCGAGTCAATCCAAACATAGACGTCATAACCGGGAAAGTAATCAGGTAGGAACGGGCGTGTCAGGAAAGACCGGAGGGCAGGAGAGTGCGCCTCCTCCGATATGCCGAAATGGACGCCTGGTGACCGTAGCATGGCGCCACGCGACGACAGCCACGACCGGTCACGCGCGTTCAATCCAAGGTCGAAACATGCAAGATCGGCCTCCTTGGCATCAAGCAAGGGCGCGAGCGACTGCAGCATCCCGCGAAGCAGTCCAATGAAGCGACTATCCGCCGCGGTTACTATTAGGACGCGCGTTGCATGCACGGGGGGAAGCGTGCTCATAGAAACCGCGCAAAAGGGCGCCGAACGGTCTTGCCGAACGCGCCGCGTGACGCACGCCTGCCGCGCGCCAAGATGCGCGAGGCCAGCAAGGCGTAAGCAACGGGATGGAGCAGTAACTTACTCGCGCACTTGAACCAGCGTCCTTCCAACGCGGAAAGTCGCGCGTCGTGGTAAAATATCATCGCGCGATACTGTCGCGAGCGCGCCTCTAACATCGTCACTACTTCCGTCATTCCCCGACTATTCATCTCTGTTACAAAATGTTCGTTCGCGCGCAACAACGGTAGATAGTCGGCCGAGCCTTGTTGTGCGGTCGTCCCGATCCGTTGGCGATTGCCGGCGGAGGATGGCAGTGTCCATTTATAAAGCGGCGCACCCAGGATCAGCGCGCGACCACCGGCCGCAAAAAAACTCAGAAGGTAATAAAAATTCTGCGTAAGCTTGGTGTGCTCGTAATAGGCGATCCCGGTATTCTCAATAAAACTACGCCGTATCATCGGTTTCAAAAGCCCAAAATCGAAATCGGCGTATGTATTCGCAGCCTGAACGAAATCCGACATCGCCAGAGTGCGCGGTGGATTGGTCGGATCGAAGGCGGTTCTGATCACGCGACCGATACCGAAATCGACGTAAAGCAGATTATCGACGACCATCTGCACTTCGCGCGATTCGGCCTCGTGAACAAGGCGTTCAAGGCGGTCGGGTAGGAACGCGTCCTTGGCATCGAGAACGGCGATCCAGTCGCCATTCGCAATCCCAGCGATGACGTTCATCACGTGCGGCTCGCCATGGTTTCGCTGCAACCGGAGCACCTTGATGCGCCGGTCATCTAGCGCCAACGCCTCAGCCACGGTACCGCTCTCGTCGCTTGAACCATCATCGACCACAATAATCTCGATATTCTTCATCGTCTGCGACGTGGCGGAATTGATGCAGCGCTCCAACGTGGATGCGCTATTGTACACTGGTATAGCCACTGTCACCTTCGGCGGGACATCGTGACGTTGGGTCAAGTGTCGGATCCGACTAAAATAGGATGTCAACGCCTTGCTTCGGGCGCGTTTCCCGAAGCCGCGCGGCGAAGCTCTCGGCGGCACGCATCGCGGACGAGGTATCAAGCGATGTGCCAGAGCCGACAAGAAAAGTGTCACCATTACTGGACGATTCGTCGGTTCTTGTGACTAAAAAGCGAGTCATTCCACCAACAGCTTTAACAACTAAACGTAATCCACCACTCTCGTCCGCAACAGAACCATCCGCGTTATCGAGCCAGATCCACTTCATCACCGCCTCCGTCATGGACGTTTGGAAGGTCGATACTCTCGCGATAAACTTTAACATTAACCTAAAGCATACTGCCCGTTTGTCTTACTGAACTATAGGAAAGCAGCCAGATGCAGCGGCCGTTGAGTACATATTCATAACATTTTCTTGCGGTCTAACAAATGTAATTAGCCACGAACGACCGGCGAGTTACCCATGCATCATGAAGTATGGAGGGCAAACTTTCTTCGGCAGACAGGACTGTGTATCGAACAACCTACTCGTCCCACCCGT
>JANXXW010000332.1 GCA_025350425.1 Rhodospirillales bacterium | reverse complement strand
TGAAGCGGATGGGATGGGCGAAACCGCCGAGGAACGCGAGCTGGCCCTCGTCTGAATACACGTATTCCATCCACAGCTTCGCCGCATTCGGGTGTGGCGCGAAGGCACTGATCGCCTGGCAGTAGAAATTGCCGAACGGTGGCGCCTCCTTCGGAACCAGCACATCGATCACGGCCTTGCCCTCAGCCTGCTTCTTGTAGCCCAGGCTCAGATAGTCCCAGTTGATCACCACGGGCGTCTGCCCGGCGATCAGGCTGGCGGGTGACGCAACGGCCGGGTTCAGGTTGCCCAGCTTTGCCAGTTCACCGAAGAATTCGATTCCGGGTGCGATGTTGTCGAAGCTGCCGCCATTGGCGAGAGCGGCCGCGAACACCGCGCCGAAAGCGGCGCCGGCACCGAGCGGATTGCCGTTCAGGGCAATCATACCCTTGTATTCGGGCTTCTTGAGATCAGCCCAGGTCTGCGGCACCGACTTCACCACATTGGTGTTCACGGCAAAGCTCTCGACCCCGAAGTAGTCACCGTACCAAAACCCGTCCGGGCTCTTCACGTCGTCTGGAATCTCGTCCCAGGTCGCGACCTTGTAGGGCTGGAACAGTTTTTCCTTAACGCCAGCCGCCGCGAAAGACGGGCCGACATCGACGACGTCAGGGGCGCGGGCCTGGCTTTTGAGGCTGCGGATGGCCTGCAGTTCCTCGGCCGAGCTGCCGTCGGGGTTCGCGTCGTCGAGTTTGATCCCGTAGAGCTGCTGGAAGCGCTCCATGGTAACGCCCCAGTTTGCCCAGTCGGGGGGCAGCGTGATGACGTTAATCAGTCCTTCCTTCTTGGCGGCATCGATCAGCGTGGCGGAGATTTGCGGGCCGGGAAGGTCAGCGGCTGAGGCCGAACCGGGCAAACCTGTCACGCCGAGTGTGGCCAGGCCCAGGCTGGTTGTCAGCAAGCTACGGCGATTAAGCGACATGCGTGTTCTCTTCATGTGTGGTGCGCATGCAGATAGCTGAACGTCGATGACGGTTCGATGACAGATAAGCAACGGTTCGGCGGCACCGACGGTAACGATCGCGCGATGCCGCCGCAGCCGCGACGATATCGGCCGTGGCGCCCGCTCAGTCGCTCGCCACGGTTATGGCCGACGGTACGGTGGTCACCTCGGTCGACCCGATCGTGGCGGCGAGCGCGTCGTCCACGGTATCGAGCCAGATGAAACGCAGCCGCTGTCGGGCGCTCGGCGGGATATCATCGAGGTCACGGCGATTGCGGGCGGGCAGCATGACGGTATCGATCCCGGCCCGGGCAGCGGCGATGACCTTCTCGCGAATGCCGCCGACCGGCAGCACCAGGCCCCGCAGACTGATTTCTCCGGTCATGGCTGTTGTGGGCGGCACTGCGCGGCCGGTTATCAACGAAGCCAGAGACATGAACATCGCGACGCCCGCCGACGGCCCGTCCTTGGGCGTGGCGCCTGCCGGGACATGCACGTGCACGTCACTCGCATTGAACAATTCCGCCGCGATCCCCATCCGCCCTGCCCGGCTTTTCAGCAGGCTCATGGCGGCCTGGGCGCTCTCCTTCATGACGTCACCGAGCTGTCCGGTCAGGATGAGCTTGCCGTTACCCGCGACGCGGCTTGCCTCGATGAACAGGATGTCGCCGCCAACCGGCGTCCATGCCAAGCCGGTGGCAACGCCCGGCATGGCGGTTTGCTGGGCCACATCCGCGTCGAAACGCGCAGATCCTAAAATGCTCGTGACGTCGTCCGCATCGATGACGAGGTGCTGCACCTCGCCGCTGTTGTTGTCGGGAGGCACCTGGATGGCGGTGCCCTCGGCGACGCGCACGGCCACGCTGCGGAAGACGGCGCCGATCTCGCGCTCCAGGTTTCGCACTCCGGCTTCTCGTGTGTAGGCGTCGATGATCAGGTTCAGCCCGGCATCGTCCAGCGCGACCCCACCGGCCGGCAGCCCGTTCTGCCGCAGTTGGCGCGGGATCAGGTGACCACGGGCGATCGCCACCTTCTCCTCGGCGGTGTAGCCCGACAGCCGCACCACCTCCATGCGGTCACGGAGCGGGCCTGGCACGGTATCGAGCACGTTGGCGGTCGCGATAAACAATATCCGGCTGAGATCGAAAGGCACGCCTAGGTAAGCGTCACGGAACGTTCCGTTCTGCTCGGGGTCGAGCACTTCCAGCAGGGCGGACGCCGGGTCGCCCTGGAAGCCGCCGGCACCGAGCTTGTCGATCTCGTCCAGCATGACAACCCCGTTGCGCTCGCCCACGCGCCGGATCGCCTGGATGATGTTGCCCGGCATGGCGCCGACATAGGTGCGCCGGTGGCCGCGAATCTCGGCCTCGTCATGTACGCCGCCGAGGCTGACCCGGGCGAACTTGTGACCGACGGCACGCGCGATCGACTGGCCTAGCGAGGTCTTGCCCACGCCAGGCGGCCCGACGAAGCAAAGGATGGGACCTTTGCCGTCCGGATTGAGCTTGCGGACGGCAAGAAACTCGAGGATGCGGCGCTTGATCTTGTCGAGATCGAAGTGGTCCTCGTCCAGAATTTGGCGTGCCCGCGCGATATCAATCGGCGCCTCCGCCTCCGTTCGCCAGGGCAGCTCTGTCATCCATTCGAGGTAGGTGCGAACCATTCCCGCTTCCGCCGCGCCCTCGGGCATCCGCTCCAACCGACGCAGCTCACGCTTGGTCGGGACGGCGACATCCTCCGGCATACCGCTTTCATCGAGCTTGCGCTTGAGATCGTCCAGGTCGGGTGACGCGTCGTCGGCCTCACCCAATTCCTTCTGGATCGCCTTCAACTGCTCGCGCAACAGGAACTCCCGATTGCGACCCTCCATCGCCCGGTGGGTCTGAAGCCCGATCTCTTGCGACAACTTCAAAACTTCGAGGCGATAGGTCAGCCGGGCGATCACGAGGTCGAGCCGTGAAAGCAGATCGACCGTGTCCAGAATTTCCTGCTTTTCGGCGGGTTTGACGTCCAGCAGGCCGGTGACGAAATCGGCCAATGCGCCAGCGCCCTCGATCGATCGAATGGACGCTCCCAACTCGGGAGGCGCCTGCTCGATCAGGGCAAGAATTGCCAAGCTGCACTCGCGCACCTGGTGCATGCGCGCATCGATCTCGGCGCCGACTCCCTCCGGCTCGGCAATCCGTTGGATGGTGACGGTGGAATGCGGGGCGATGTCGAGGACGGCCTCGATGCGGACCCGCCCGATGCCTTGCACGATCGCGTTGTGCGATCCGTCGCGGCCAGTAAAGTAGCGCAGCAGACGCGCCTCCGTTCCGATCGCGTGCAGGTCGTCCAGCTTGGGCAGATCGGTGATCGGTTCGCGCTGTAAAATTACAACAACATGCTGTTCGGTTCGCGCCACATCCTGAAGCGCCGCGGCGACGGCGGGCCGGCCGATCGCAAGCGGCATGACGGTGCCAGGCAGAAGCACGGCATCGATCACGGGCACCAAAATCAGGGTCGCCGAAGCTCCGGCTTCACCCATGGCCGTATCTACTTGGGCGTCCATCACGCGAGCCTTTTTAACGTTAGAACGAGGCAACCGTCCTTATGGTCTTGATCGACGAGCTGGTAGGCGCCGGGCGGCAGCGGGAGGCGTCGTTCGAACCGTCCGTGCGGCAACTCGATGCGATGGGCGCGCGCCGGGCGCTGCAGCGTTGGCCAGCGACGCGAGCCCCTGACGGTCAGTTCGCCGTTGCCTACGACGATCTCCATATCGTCGGACCGGACCCCTGGGAGAGCCACGATGACGAGCAACCCGGTTTCGGTTTCCAGAATGTCGATCGGCGGCTCCCAGCCGCTGCCGGTCAGTCGGAAGACCTCCCGCTGTTGTTGGCCGGTGCGCGCGAGCAGGGCCAACGCTTCCGACCACATGAAATCCACACCGGAGCGGGCCATGTTGTTTCCTCTTGACCCGAGATGGGCCGGCTTTGGACAGCCAAGTTGCAACGCGATACGCGGCCGATCGGTTTTAGTGCAGGAGTCTCCCGATCAACGTCAGCACGGTCCGCGGTCGGGAACTGTTCAGTCTCGAAATTGTTATCCTTGCCGGCGAAATCACGCTTGGCATGGTCGGCGTGGCGGGCCGCTCACGAACTGAAAAAGCGATTTGCGGGCCGTTTCAGGCCAAGGTGATCGCGCAGGGTTGTGCCGGTGTATTCGCGCCGGAACAGCTCGCGACGCTGCAACTCCGGCACTACGCGATCAACGAAGTCATCCAGTCCTTGCGGCAAAAACGGAAACATGACGTTGAAACCGTCAGATGCCTCGGTGATGAGCCATTCTTCCATCTGGTCCGCGATCATGGCGGGGGTTCCAATCATTTCGAGGCTGCCAAAGCTGCCACCTACGTATTGCGCCAACTCACGCACGCTCAGATTTTCCTGGCGCGCTTTCTCGATCAGCTTGAGCTGCCCGCTTTGGCTTGCGTTGCTCGGCGGAAGCTCCGGCAAAAGCCCGTCCAGGTCGAAGCCAGAGACGTCGTGGCCCAAGCGGACAGAGAGCGAGGCGATGGCACTCGCCGGGTTGACCAGACTGTCGAGATGCTTCTTTTTCGCGCGCGCCTCGGCAAGCGTTTCACCCACGATCACGAAGGCGCCAGGCAGAATCTTCATGTCATTCCGGTCGCGGCCGAACTGGGCCATACGTCCTTTCACATCGGCGTAAAAGCGCCGGGCATCGACGATATCGATCACGCCGCTGAACACTGCCTCGGCGGTTTCCGCGGCGATCTGTCGTCCGGCTTCGGACGCGCCGGCCTGCACGATCACCGGCCATCCCTGAATCGGCCGCGCGATGTTGAGCGGTCCGCGCACGGATAGATGTGGCCCCTTATGGTCCAGCACGTGCATCTTCGCCGGATCGAAGAACACTCCATTCTCGACATCGCAAATGAACGCGTCATCGGCCCAGCTATCCCACAAGCCCGTGACCACGTCGAAGAACTCGCGGGCACGACGGTAGCGCTCGTCATGTTCGACATGTTCCTCCAGACCGAAATTCCACGCCTCTTGCGGATTGGATGAGGTCACGAGGTTCCACCCTGCCCTGCCTCCGCTGATATGATCGAGCGAGGCGAACTTGCGGGCCACATGGTACGGCGCGTTGTAGGTGGTGGACGCCGTGGCGATCAAACCAATGCGCTCCGTCACCGCGGCCAGCGCCGGCAGCAGCGTCATCGGATCGAACGAAGTAACCGTGGCACTACGCTTCAACGCGTCCATCGGCATGTTCATCACGGCCAGATGGTCGGCCATGAAGAAAGCGTCGAACTTCCCATACTCCAGCTTCTGCGCAAACCGCTTCAGATGCGCGAAGTTGAAGTTGGCGTCGGGATATGCGCCGGGGTAGCGCCAGGCACTGGTGTGAATGCTCACCGGGCGCATGAAGGCGCCTAGGTGGAGCTTGCGGTTATCCGGCATCAGGCGGTCTCCAGCAGTTGCTTTTCGGGAACATGGTACACCGGGCGGCGATCTCGTTTACGACATCATGCTGCTTCAACGGGCAGTGACCGATAAAGTGGCGCAACAGGACGTTGGAAACCGGCGTCAGGGCGCGGGCTGTGGATTGATTTTCTGGCGCCCAGGGGTGGCAGCCAGTGTCATCCGATACGAAAGCGGCCCATCTTGCCGCCGAGGGTAACACTGGTATGGCACTGACCAACGAGGACGAAACATTCGCGACGGCGCTGGAGCATTATCGCGCTGGATGCGTCACCGAAGCGATGCGGGTGTGCGACGCCATCCTGGCTGGCGATCCCTGCCACGCCGAGGCATCGCATCTGCTCGGCGTGGCAGCCGACGCGCAAGGCGACTCAAAGCGCGGCGTGACCTTGATCGCCCAGGCGCTGTCGCTGCGCGAGACCGCCAGCTTCCGCTCCAACCACGGCATGGTGCTGGGCCATCTGGGCCGCCACGCCGAGGCGCTGGACGACTACGACCGCGCGCTTGAACTTCGCCCGAATTACCCGGAGGCGCTGAACAACCGCGGCGTTTCGCTGGATGCGCTGCAGCGCCCCTTCGAGGCTGAGCAGGCCTACCGCCGTGCGCTCGGCCTGCGGCCGGGCTACGCCGACGCCTGGGCGAACCTCGGCAACACGCTGCGCGCGCTTGGCCGCCCCGATGAGGCGGTGGCGGCTTGCGAGCGGGCTCTGGCGCTGCGACCCGACCACCCCGCCACCCTGACCAACCTCGGCCACGCCTTGCGCGACCTGGACCGGCTGGAGGAGTCCGAGGCGGCGTTGCGCCGCGCCCTGGCGCTGGCTCCCACCAATGTCGCCGCATACAACGCGCTTGCCATCACCCTGCAAGGCCAGAACCGTCCCCACGAGGCGCTGGCAGTGCTCGACCTGGCGCTGGGGCTGGAGGCGCGCGACCCGGAGACGCACCACCACCGGGCGATGCTGCTGCTGCGGCTGGGCCGGCTGGCGGAGGGGTGGGAGAGCTACGAATGGCGCTTCCACACCACGCAAGGCAGAGACAACCATGCCCAGTTCGCGGCCCAGACGCCGTGGCGCGGCGAGCGGCTCGATGGCCATACCATCCTGCTGGTGCCGGAGCAGGGCCTCGGCGACACGATTCAGTTCGTGCGCTACGCGGCCCTGGTGGCCGCGCGCGGCGGGCGTGTGGTGATGGGTGTGCAGCAGCCATTGGTGCGGCTGTTCGCCGGCGTGGCCGGCATCGGCCAATTGATCGGCATCGGCCAGGCGTTGCCGGCCTACGATGTGCATTGCCCGCTGCTCAGCCTGCCCCGCCTGTTCGCCACCAAGCTGGCCACCGTGCCTGACGCTGTTCCGTATCTGCATGCCGAACCGCAAGCCGCCCGAAGCTGGGCCGCCCACCTGAATGCGCGAGGGGCCGGGTTGCGCGTCGGCGTGGTTTGGGCGGGCAACCGCCGTCATTTGGGCGATCGCCAGCGCTCCTTGCCGGTGGCGGCGCTGGAGCCGCTGTGGCGTGTGCCGGGGGTTCGCTGGTTCAGCCTCCAGGTTGGCGACAACGCGGCCGACCTCGCCGCCATCCCATCCAGCCGCCTGCCATCGAGCGGCATCGAGGACCTGGCGCCGAAATTGATCGACTTCGCCGAGACCGCAGCCGTGATCGCGGGACTGGATTTGGTGATCTCGGCCGACACGTCGGTCGCGCATCTCGCCGGGGCGATGGGCCGGCCGGTCTGGGTGCTGCTGCCGGCCACGCCGGATTGGCGCTGGCTTACCGCCGGCGATGGCAGCCCGTGGTATCCCACCATGCGGCTGTTCCGCCAGGACGCGACACGAGCCTGGGCGCTCGTGATCGAACGGGTCGCGTCGGCGTTGCGGGAGCGGGCAAATGCCGGCTGAGCCGCAGGCCGAACGCCTGGTGCTGTTCCAATGGGGGGTATCCAGCTATTTCGGCTGGGGCGTCTATGGCCTGAACCTGATGCTCGCCTGGGGCATGCGGCGCGCTTTGGGAGCGAGCGACTTCCTGCCCGTCTCGCTCCAGGCCATCGACCCCGCCCATCTCGACATCGATCCGCTGGAACGAAGCTTGATCGGTCCTGCCCTGCAACGCTCAGAGCAGGTGCTGGATGGGCTGCGGCAGAAGGCGGGTCAGCGCGTCACCAGCACGCATCTCGTGCTGCACACCATCAACAACGGCATGGTGTGCGGTCGCGCCGCGCACGACGTCGACGTGCAGGGCAGCCCACAGGTGGGTGTCGCGTTCCTGGACCTGACCGATTACCTGCCCGGCGCGGCGGAGCGGCTGCGCGCATATCCGCTTCTCGTGGCCGGCTCTACTTGGAACCGTGACCTGATGTTGGAAGCGGGGGCGGCGCGGGTCGGGTTGGTGCTGCAAGGCGTGGACCCGTCGCACTTCCATCCCGCGGCGCGACGGGGCCTGTTCGCCGGGCGCTTTGTGGTGTTCTCGGGCGGCAAGCTGGAATACCGCAAGGGGCAGGATCTGGTGGTGCAGGCGTTCCGCGTGTTCGCCGAACGACACCCGGACGCGTTGCTGCTGACTGCGTGGGCCTCGCCGTGGCCGGCCGAGGCAGCCTGGGCCGGGCTGCGCGGCATCGCTCCGCATCAGGTGATCGAGGTCGGCCCGGTCGCCAACCGGGCCATGCCGCGCATCATGCGCGAGGCCGACGTGGCGCTGTTCCCCAATCGCGCCGAGGGCGGTACCAACCTAGTCGCGATGGAGTGCATGGCCTGCGGAGTGCCCACCGTGCTGTCAGCCAACACCGGCCATCTCGACCTGCTGCGCGCCGGCGCCGGCATCGCGCTGTCGCGTCAGGCCCCGGTGCCCGGCGACGCCCATCGTGGCTGGGGCGACAGCGACGTGGATGAGATCGTGGCAGCGCTGGAGGCGGTCTACACCGATCGCGCCGCCGCCCGGAGGGAGGGCGCGCGCGGGGCCGTCGCCATGGCGGCGCTGAGTTGGGCCGGGCAGATGGACGGGCTGGCCGAACTGCTTCAGTCGATACTGTAGCCGAGCCGCTCGATCGCGGGCCGCAGGATCGGGATCACCGGTGCCAGATGCGCGCGGTAGCGCCGCCAACGCTCGAGCGAGCGGTCGTACAGCGGCTCAGTCACCTGGGCGTAGCTGGCGGTCGGCGCGTGGCGGCGGTTTTCGTGGAAGCGCAGGTGGGCGGGCTCGAACTTCACGCCGACAAAGTCGAGCATGCGCCTTACCTCGCGTTCCTGGTCACGCACCATATCCTCGTAGCGCACCGTCAGATAGCGTGGCGTCATCTGCGAACGGTAATGCTCGACCAGGTCGGCGATCAGCGCGTAATGCCGTGCTGCCGTCTCCAGCGTGGCGGCGCAGTTGAAGCCGTGCGTGAGGTTGTTGGAATACACCGAAAGCACGACGTCGAGCGGGTGCCGTAGCACATGGATCAGCGGGGCATCGGGAAAGATCAGCCCGATCAGCCCGAGATGCATCTCGTTCAGCGGCATCTTGTCGGTGAACAGCGCGGATGTGCGCGCGACGCCGAACTGATGGGCGCGATAAAGGTAGTGGTCGCGCAGCACCTCCAGCCCCTCGGAGCGGTCACCCAGCCACAACTCGGCCAGCGCGTCGGGATATCTGAGCGGGCTGTCGAGCAGGCGCGACATGGCATTCGTCACCTCCCAGACCAGCGGCAGTTCGCCGCCGGCGGCGATGGCCGTTGTCGCCGTCAGCGTCTGCTCGACCAGCGTGGTACCGGAGCGCGGGAAGCCCAGGATGAACACCGGCTGGGGCCGGTCGTATCGCGTCGTGGCGCGTGGCAGCGTGGCCAGGCGGGAGGCGGTGAAGAAGCCGCGCAGCCGGCCCGCCAGCCGCGCCGCGGTCTGCGCGGCATAGTGCGGCTTGCCCTCCGCGCGCCAAACGGCCCGGCCGGTATCGAAGGCGGCGAACGCCTCGTCAAAGCGCCCGGCGCGGTCCAGCAGCCGGCCCCGCTCCATCCACTCCTCCCCGCTTAGCTGGGCGGAACCATCCAGCATCGCGAGCGCGCTCTGCGTGTCGCCCTGCCGCCCCAGCAGCACCGCGCGCGGCAGGCGCAGGCCGGGGTGGTTCGGCGTCAAGCGCTCGGCGGCGTCGATCAACGCGCCGGCGCGGGCGAACCGGTGGTCGGCCTCCTCCAGCTTGGCCCAGTCGAGCAGGATCTGGAACTCGAGCGGGGCCCCCGCCTGGGCCTCCTCATACAGGGCTCGACTTTCCGCCATGCGGCCCTGCATGCGCAGACACAGGGCGTAGTTCGCCAACAGAATCGGGTCGCGCTTGCCGCTCAGCGTCAAGGCCTGGCGGTAATGCGCTTCGGCGGTGTGCGGCTTGAGCGCCTCGGTCAGCACCATGCCCATCACCGCGTGCGATTGCGGGTCAAGCGGCGCCATCCGCACGGCGTTGCGGGCATGCGCCTCCGCCTCGGCCGGGGCGCCCCGGCGCATCACCCGCAGCGCCAACTCGCGAGTCGCGCGGGCATCGTTGGGGTTGAGCGCCACGATACGCCCGACCAGCGCCTCCACGGCCGCCGGACTGGCCCGGCCATCGCACAGGCGCGACAGCAACCACAACGCCTCGGGCTGGCCCGGCGACTGTTCCAGCACCTCGACGCACAGCTGCTCGGCCAGCGCGGCGTCGCCCTGTTCGCGGGCCTGCTGGGCGCGCGCCATGAGCGCCAGCAGGGGAGCATCGGGCGGCGACCGGTCCAGCGCCGCGAGGTTCAGGCCGCAGCAGCCCGCATGATTCAGGCCGCTGCCGCAGGCACAGGCGCGCGGGTCGGTCAGTGCCATGTCTGTAGCCTTTCGCACGCCCTCGGTCAGGCTTCCCACCCGGTCAAGGCCCCGTCAAGCGCATCAAGCCCTGGATGCTTCACCGAGCGGTGCCATTCACCCGATCGGCTTAGACAAACGAGGATTGGGTAAGACCGGTCACGTGCCCGAACGCGATGGTCGTGCCGTTACGAAGGCTCAGGATCTCGCTGCCTTGGTAGATGGTGGCACTTCCGAGAGCGTTGCCCACCTCGTCTGCGGCAAAGCCGGAAAGATGGACTTTGTCCGTCCCCACCTTGAAGTCGGAGATGTAGGTGGTGTTGACGTTTCCCTTGACGAAATTGAACAAGTCGGTGCCGAGCCTGCCGACGATGTTGGCAAGGCTGGTGCCGAGGTTGAAGACGTTGGTTCCTGAGCCACCGACCATGAGCACATCGGCCGCGTTCTGGTTGAACACGTTGTTGCCCTGCGACCATTGACCGGTCATCGTCTCGTGGCCGCCCCAGCCGTTCATGGTGGTGCCGGTGCCGCCGCTGGCGAGCAAAACGTCGCCGTCGCCGCCGGCGTAGAGGGTGGTGGCGGCAGTGCCGGCGATCAGGAAGTTGTGGCCGTTGGTGCCGCCCGAGAAGCCGCCGCCGCCAAAGCCGCCGAGCACGCAGACCGTGGCGGTCCCTGTGTGCAAGGCAAGCGTCGCGCCAGGATCCAGGGCAATATCGAGGACAGCGCGGTCCGCATTGATGACGCTGTTACCGCCGATCTCGATCTGGTCGCTGCCTGTTATGGCGTTGATGGTGTCGTTGCCTTCGGAGCGCACCTGGTTCTGGCCGCTTTGCAGATTGACCGTGTTGGCGCCAACGCCGGTGGCCAAAAGGTCGGCTCCGTTGCTCAGCGTAACCGTGTCCTGGCCGCTGCCCGCCGCGATTATGGATTGGCCCGTGCCGGAAGCGGAGAGAGTGTGGTTGAACCCATCGGCGGTGCTGTAGATTGCCACGTCGCCGTTTCCGTTCAGCACGGCCGCGGAGACGTTGGCGCCATTGTTGGTGACGGCGGGGGCGATGAACAGGGCGTAGTGCGTCCACTCCTTGATACCCTGCGCGTTGAGCATCGAGTTGTTGATCGTACTGTTCGCCACAGTGTTGATGAAGGTGGTGCTGAGGCTCGGGCCGATGGCCAGCGTGGCGGTCCCGGTGCTGGCGTTGCTGGCCGGGTCGGCGACGACGTAGGTGAAGGCCGAGCTGGCGGCGAACAGGCCGGCCGTTGGGGTGAACAGCAGGCCGGCGAGCTGGCCCGAATTCAACGCCTGCCCAGCGGTGACCGGTGTGATGCCATCGGCCAGGGTGACGATGCCGTCATTCGGCAGGGTCGCGACGGTGATGGTGAGCGCGGACGTTGGGTAGGCCGGATCGGTGGGCGGCAGGATGCCGATGGCGGTGGCGCCGGCGTTTTCCGCCGCCGTGAGCGTGGGTGAGGACACGGTGGGCGGCGTGGTAGACGGGCCGATGGCCAGCGTGGCGGTCCCGGTGCTGGCGTTGCTGGCCGGGTCGGCGACGACGTAGGTGAAGACCGAGCTGGCGGCGAACAGGCCGGCTGTCGGGGTAAACATCAGGCCGGCAAGCTGGCCCGATGTCAGCACCTGCCCAGCGGTGACCGGTGTGATGCCATCGGCCAGGGTGACGATGCCGTCATTCGGCAGGGTCGCGACGGTGATGGTGAGCGCGGGCGTTGCGTAGGCCGGGTTGGTGGGCGGAAGGATGCCGATGGCGGTGGCGCCGGCGTTTTCCGCCGCCGTGAACGCGGGTGAGGACACGGTGGGCGGCGTGGTGGAGATCACCAGGCCGGTGTCGGCACCCGCAGCGGCGGGGACGGTGGCGGCGATCAACAGCCTCGGCGCGGTGGTGTTGAGCAGCACCGACACGCCGCCGCTCGAGTCCGCAACGATGATGTCGGGCTTGCCGTCGCCGTTCACGTCGGCCGTCGTCACCGAGATAGGGTGCGGCCCTGCGGCGTAGGTGGTGGCCGTGCCGAACCCGCCGCTGCCGTTGCCCAGCAGCACCGCCACGCCGCCGAACA
>JANXXW010000327.1 GCA_025350425.1 Rhodospirillales bacterium | reverse complement strand
GCAGCGCCTGGGCGCTGGCGGCCACCGCGTTCAGCCAGCGCCCGACCGGCTGCGGTTGGCGGGCGGCATCCGTCAGCAAGGCGGCGCCAATATCGTCGCCGCCGGCGGGAAGCACCGCCCCGACCGGTAGGGCGGCGATCTTGGCGAGTTGCTGCTGGATGTCGGCAACCAGCCGCAAGGAACGTTCCAGCGCCGCGCCGTCCCCGGTCATGAGGTCGATTAAGGGCCGGTAATGCTGATTCACCGGACTTGCCGGCGCGAGACCCACCTGCGCCGCGACGGATTTCAGCACTGCACGCAATGGCGATTCCGGGGATGCGAGGATGTATAGCGACTGCGCCGCCTGCGGCAGGCTGATCACCGGCCCAATGTTGAGGTCGCCCAGCATCGCATCCCAGCGCTGCATGAATTCAGTCGCATACAGTGTATTCACCGCCGCCTGGAGGTCCTGCAATTCGGCCGGCGCGTAGACCTCCTTGCGGCCGATGACCCAGGTCTCTGACGCTACCTGCCGCGCCGCCGCGCCGACCGACGGCAGCAGCACGTCGCGGAATCCGGCGGCGGTAAAGAAGCCGGGCACCCCATCCGTCATCGGCTTGCCGGACGCGCGCGCGAACACCTGCACGCCGGCCAGCCCCAGGACATCCACCGGTCGCCACGCTGGCAGCACCAAGGCCTTCGGCGAGGCACGGATGCCGGCATAGACGCGGTCGGCCAGCTTCACCCGGCTGAAGCTTGCGCGGGCCCGCTCGACCAGCGTCCCGTCGAGGCCGATCGCCGGCAGCGGCTCGGCCAGCAGCACATCGAGATGCCCGAGCAGCGAGGCGCGCAGCGCCGTGTCCTCGGGGCCGGCATAGGCCTGCCCCCAGTCGCGTGCCATCCAGTCCCTGACCTGTTCGGCGTTCAGCGGCCCGATGCCGCCGAGCATAAGATAGATCCGGGTCGCCTCGTACAGCGCGTCCGGGCGCGCCAGGCTGCCGCGGATCTGGGTCTCCAGCTGCCACACCAGACGCGGCAGCAGCCCGTATGCCAGCCCGTCGCGGTACACGCCCCGCGTGCCGGCCCGCAGCTTATCCGCCTGTCCCATCCCGAAGCCCGCATCGGCACCGGAGATACCGTTCGCGAGTGCGCGCGCCTGGTCCAGCAGCGCCGCCAGGGGCCGCAGGTCGCCGTCCGCTACCGGATCGACCGCCACGGTTTGCGCCAGTTGCTCGTAGCCGGCCAGCGCGGCGGCGACGTTGTCCACCTCGCCTTCGCCCACGCGATCGTTCACCACCATCGCGGCCCCGGTACCCAACACGGCCAGCAGCAACACCGCGAACCCGGCGAGGCGCAGGCCCCCCCGGCGGCGCACGGCTGCCGGGGCCTCGCGGACCAGCATGGCCTCGCCGAAGATCACGTCCCGCAACAGGCGGCCCAGGAAATAGCTGCGCCCCTTCTCCGGCCGCAGCGCCGTCGCGCGGGCCTGATCGATGCCGAAGGCACGCGCCATCGCCCCGGTCAGCCGGTCGATCGGCGTGCCCTCCTGCGTCCCAGAGGCGAAATACACGCCGCGCAGCATGGTCGAGGCGGAGAAGGCGAGGCCGATGAAGCCGGCCAGCGGCTTCTCCAGGCTGGCGACCTGGGTTGGGAAGCCCGCGATGGCGCCGCGCCGGTCCAGCCGATGCTCGGCCTGCAAACGGGACAGCAGCCGCTCGTTCAGCCGGCCGACCAGGGCGCGGAACCCGCTCGCAAACCGCTCGGCCGGCGAGCCCTGGTCCTTGCCTTCCAACGCGAAGGTCTCCCCCAGCACCTGGTCGCGCTGGTCGTGGTCCAGGTCGTCGAAGAACTCGGTGAACCCGGCGATCAGATCCGCCTTGGTGAACAGCGCATAGACCGGCATCCGCACGCCGAACCGTTGTTCCAGTTCCGCGATGCGCCGAGCGATCGCGCCGGCATGGGCGTCCCGCTCGGCGGGCAACGCCTGCGCCACGTCCGATAGTCCGATCGCCACGATAACGCCGTTCAACGGCTGGCGCGGCCGGGTGCGCTTGAGCAGCGCCAGGAACGCGTCCCACCCCGCGCGATCCACCGCTGCGTCGGAATCCTGCGTGGTGTAGCGCCCAGCGGTGTCGATCAGCACAGCATCGCGGGTGAACCACCACTCGCACATCCGGGTGCCGCCCACCCCGGCGATGGCGGCCTGGCCAAGTTGTTCGGCCAGCGTGAAGGTGAGGCCGGCATTGAGCAGCGCCGTGGTCTTGCCCGCGCCGGGCGGCCCGATGATGGCGTACCACGGCAGTTCCGCCAGGGTGCCGCGTTGCCCGGAACCCTTGAGCAGCTTGAGCGCCTTGGCGAGCGTCTCGTCGATCCCCGCCGCCTCCTGACCGGGAGCAGCGCTTACCAGCCCGGTGGAAAGCGCCTTGTCACGCGACAATTTCCGCCATTCGACCAGCGCGTTCGCGATGGCCCACAGCAGGAGCATGGTCTGGATCGCCAGGACGCGCGGCACCACCGCTTCCAGCAGCGGCAGCAGCGGCCCGAACTCCCACACAACCCCGGCCAGCAACGCCGTGCCGACCAGCGTCGTCACCCAGCGTGACAGCAGCATCCGCATCATGGCGCGGCCGGTTCGAGCACGATTTCGACCCGGCGATTCAGCTCGCGGCCCTCAGGGGTGGCGTTGCTCGCGACCGGGTCGGCGGCGGCGCGGCCCTCGGCGCCGAAATTTCCGGCACCGCCGAGATCACGCGCCAGCACGGCACGGACCGCCTGGGCCTGGGCGGCGGACAGCTTGAAGCTGGACGGAAATAGCACCGTGCGAACCGGCCGGTCGTCGGTGTAGCCGATCACGTCCAGCCGGCCATTCCAGGGCTTCAGCGCGTCAACCACCGCGCTCAGCACCACCGCCGCCCCCGCTTGCGGCACCGCCGAGTTGGCCGGGAACAGCACATGCGTCGGCAACCGCAAGACCGGCGTGGTGGGCGTGCCCACAACGTCCACCTGGCCCGCCGCAAGCATGGCCGCCAGCCGGTCCCTCAGCCGGTCCCGCGCGCTCGGCTCGGGCGGGGCGGGCGGAGGCGGCACCGGGATGGCCTGCCGCGTGACTTCCGGCATGTGCGAGGGCGTGGCCGCCAGCATTTGCGCGAACAGGGTATCGGACCGGTCATTCAATCGCAGCGTCAGAAGCAGATAGAGCCCAGCCACGGCCGCCACGGCAAGGCTGGCCGCGACCCAGAACGGCAACCGCGTCCGCCGGGATACGAAAGGAGCCGCGACACCTTTCCAACTCGGCGCCAATTCGGCCGCGACCGGTGGCGCGCGCGCCGCGAGCGCGGTCGCGGTCTCGGCCCTGATCTGGTCGATCTCGGCCCCGCCCTGTGGCAGGTCCCGGTATTGACCCATCATGCCGAGTGACAGGCAGACGTACATCAATTCCAGCACCGGGCGGAATGTCGCCATCTTCTCTCGTGCCTGCCGCAGCACGTCGAAGAAGCGCCCGGCGGCGATGGTCGGATGGAACGCCGCCACCATCGGGCGGTCCGCCCAGGCGCCTTGCGCGCCCCAGGGGGTGTTCAGCACCATGTCGTCGAGGCTGGCGCACAGCGCGTAATGCGCCCGCCGCACCTGTTCGGGGCTGAACCCCGCCTTCTCGGCCCGGCCCTCGAACGCCCGCATCTCCGCGTCTGTCCGGTTGCGCAGATCGGCCACGTCGGGTTGCGTCGCCATCGTCCGCAGCCGCGCCATCAACTGGAGCAGCGGCATCGCCGACGCGATGAACCCGATGCCGTCGCCGGGCGCTGCGGACGCGGGAGTTTGCAATCCATCCGGAACAGGCGGCGCAATCGGTTTCGGCGCGTCCGATCCTGCCGGTTTGCCGCCCGGTCGGGGCCGGGCAACCCGGGGCTCGTTGGTCGGCAGGCTGGGAGCATCTTGCAGCGCTCGTCTCCTGATGCCCCGGCATCAAAGCCATGCGGATCGTTGACGTTCGTGCTAACATAGCATCAATTTCGATACCGTTAAACAGCCCCGCACAGGGAGAATTGCCGAATTGGCTGCCCTGGTTCCCTCCGCACAGATTCTTAGCACCGACGAGATGGGCCGCGTCGCGCCTCCCATCTTTGCGTCCGTCGGAGAGGGCGGCGTCAACCGGCCCGGCGACGTGTTCGTCATCCAGTCACTGCTGAACGACCGCCTGCCCCGTCCGCACACCTTCCTGCCCGTGACAGGTGACCCCGATATCGGCTTCATCCTGGCCATCCAGGCCTATCAAGCAGTGCTGCTGAACATGAACCCGCCCTCGGGCCGGGTCGATCCGGGAAGCGCCACATACTACTCGCTCGCAGCGCACCCGCTGGTCGAATCAGGCGCGCCCACGCCCCATTTCGGCCATGTCGGCAAGGTCCCCGCCGAAATCGCCACCGCCGCCACGGATTCGCGCCAGCACTGGCGGGTGCCCGCCTCAGTGACGCTGGCGCAATGGGTCGTGGAGAGCGCTTGGGGCGCCTCTATGCCGCCCGACAGCAACAACCCGTTCGGCATCAAGGCGACGGCGCAACAGGCTGGCGTCGATGCCGGCACGCACGAGGTCGAGGCCGGACAGACCATCTCCATCGTCGCCCGGTTCCGCAAGTTCGAAAACCTGGGCGAGGCGTTCGACCTGCACGGCAAGCTGCTCGCGACCAACAAGGTCTACGCCACCGCCATGCTACAGGCGAACGATCCCGACGCCTTCGCCGACGCGTTGACAGGCGTCTACGCGACCGACCCGAAATACGGCTTCACCCTGAAATGGGTGATCCATAATTACGGGTTCGACCAATACGACAAGGCGCCCTAACGCAACCCCGAGGGCGGTCCGGTAGTGGACCGGAGCTTGCCGCGCGGCCGAGCCCAGGAGCTGAGCTCCCTTTTCGTGGCTCTCTTAACGGGCTCCGAGGCAGGGCTCCGTCCGGCCGGAGTCCTGGACCGCTTCACCTCTCGGCGAGACAATCCCTCTCGCGATGGGAGCGGAGCAGCCAAGGCGACTCTTGGTCGGGATACGCGGAGGATAGCGGGAATCGGGCGGACCGAGGTGATCCAGAACAGCGTCCGCAAGATGCGTCCGGCCTGCGGACAGGCCACGATCAGCGCCGCCATTTCCGGATCGTTCAGCACCAGATGCTGCAACTGGGTACCGGACGCCCGCGCCTCCCACGTCAGGTTGCCCAGCCAGGCAAAGCCTGACGGCAGCAGGCGCGGCGCACGCAGCGAGGCCACACCCCGCGTCGTGCCTCGCGTCGTGCCTCGGGCCAAGCGCCGGCCCGTCACCCGCAGCGTCCCGGCCTGGGCGCGGGCCGCCAGCGCCGCGAACCGTGCGGCCAGCCGATTCAGATAGTTGCAGATCAGGATGATCGTCGGTCCGGCGTTGCGATCCCGGGCGATGTACTTCGCGACCGTGTGACGTAGCCCGGCCAGGATCTGGGCGAACTGGCCGGCGGCGAAGGAAGTGGGGATCGGGATGGACACATAAGACATTAAGCCTAAATACCGGCCAATGTAAAGCTTAAAGTCCGTTAGTGTCTCGCATCGACATACGGCCCGGCACTACCCCATGCACTCCACCAGCAGGATCGTCACGTTATCCTTGGCGCCCCGCCGTAGTACCAGCGCCAGCAGGGTTTCACTCGCCAGCCCGATCGGCTCGCGGGTGAGGTAATCCTCCAGCTCTTCGTCCCCGACCATTCGCGTCAGCCCGTCGCTGCACAGAAGGAACACGTCGCCCGGCTCCACGCGCGCCTGCACGCAATCGAGCGCCACCTCGTCGTCCACTCCCACGGCGCGTTGGATAACGCTGGCGTGGGGATGGCTTTCGGCATCCTCCGGCCGCAGCAAACCCGAATCCACCATGTCCTGCACCAGGCTGTGGTCGCGCGTCAGCCGATCCAGTTCTCCGGCACGAAGGCGATACACACGGCTGTCCCCAGCCCAGAAACAGGCGAAGTGGCCGCCATGCAGCATCAACCCGGCAACGGTGCTGCCGATGGTCGTGTTGGCGCCGCGCCGCGCCGCCATCTCCCGCAGGTCGGTGTTGACCCCGGCGATCCTGGCCTGCACCTCCCGCATCAGCGATGCCGCGTCCACGGCTTCCGAGATACCGTCCAGCGCGGTCACGATCGCGCGGCTCGCCACGTCGCCGGCGGTCATGCCGCCCATCCCGTCAGCCACCACCCACAGCCCAATATCCGGGCGGTCAAGAAATGAGTCCTCGTTGTGTTTGCGGACGCAACCGACATCGCTGCGGGCCACCGAACGCCATGCGCCGTTCATCCGCTGATCCTGCTCATTGAGTCACACCTCGCGTTCGTCCATCTTGCATCCTCGTTTCAACCAAGGGGAAGACCGGAATGGGATGTTTCTGCCAAGAAACAGTCAGGGCGTTGCGCCCGGACCACGCGCCGGAACAACCGAAGGACCAACCTGCGCCCACGGACCCCGACGACGTGATCCCGGCAGTAAGCGACTGGCTCGCGGCAAGGTGGCTGCCCGCGCCAGCGTGGGAACCGGATCCGGAATGGATCGAGACCGAGTTGCCCGATCCGCCGATGGAACCCGCGGCGCTGTCGGTCATCATCGGCATGATCCAGGCCCAGCAGGCTTGCGAGACGCATATGGCGGTGGATGCCACGGACCCCGACCAGGTTTCGAAGCTGGCCCGCATCGTCGGCACGCTCAACCGGCGGATGGACGACCTCGCATGGATCGAGGAGGACGCGACACCCTGGCAAAGTCTCGCGGCCCGCAACGATCAGATCGACACCGTGCGAGCCGCCGTCGAACAGGGCGTGTTCGCGCCACCGCCGGACGAGAAGGAACCGCCATTCGCCCCGTGGCGACCGCTGTTCGCCAAACTCAAGGCGCTCGCCCCGCTTGTCGCCGTCGCCCAACTTCTCAAGCTGGACTTCTCGGAAACTGCAGCGCCGGACCGGTTGGCCGAGAAGGTGCGTGCGCTGCGTCAGGTCAAGCTCCCCAAGCTGGAAAATCCCATGCGGGTCATGCGTGTGATCGCCCGGGCGCAGGCGATCACACGCCTGCGGGACAGCCTTGGCGCAGACCCGCTCGAACACCCGTGGGCGCGCCTGGAGGCCGCCGTCGAGCGCAAGGCGGCGGCGGTGGCGGAGCGGCTGCCCGAAAATCTTCGCGTTCAACAAGGCAAACCCATCGGGCTGGCCCCACGCCAGCCCAATCCATCGCAGATCATCAACGCCGACATGCTGCGGCTGGCGGAGAAGATCTCGCCCGAGGCACTGACGCGGTTGCAATGGCGGGTGCCATCCTACGACCAGATCGATCTGCTCACGACGGCCGCCCCAGTCGCGACCCTGGCCCGGCTGATGCACGTGATGGGGCAAAACCCGATCCGCGCGACCCCCTGCGGACGCGACTGCGACGCGGGTGCCGTGGCACGGGAACTCGCCGCGCCTACAGGGGCGAGGGGCAACGGAACTGGTGCAGGGCCGGTAGGGTGAAGGCGTTGACGACGCTGCCGGCCACGATCAAGAACGCGGCGTTGCCCCCTGCCCCGGAGAAACCGTAGGTCACGCGGTCAGTCTGCACGCTGCTGGCCTTACCGGTGTCGAGCAGCCGGAACAGCGCCCATGGCCCTTCCTTGGTGACCGAGACACTGGTTCCACCCACCGGGCTGAAGGTCAGCCGCACCTGGTTGCGGCCGCCCGGCCCTGGCCACGTCATCCGCATCGGCTGCGGCGGACCATGCGCGTAGTTCAGCTCCTGCCCGTCCACATCGAGGCCGACTTGGGCCACGCCGGTGTCGAGGCTCGCCGGTGACACCTCAAATTTCAACGCCACCGACGCGCCCCCGGTCGGGAACAGCGCGTCGCGAATTTCGGAGGCGAGCTGCAACTGCTGCAAGGTATTCTGCGACAGCCCGAGCTGGTTGTTGTCGGACCCGTTCCATTTCCATGGCTTCTGCGTCGTGTCGACGAACGCCTTCAGGTAGTCGTCGAAGAACTGCGCGATCAGGCCGCCCGGGGCCATCAGCTTGATGAAGTCGTCCATCGGCGCGTCGGTCGCGCTACCCGCGAACAGCGGATACCGGTTGGTCAACGCGGCCTGGCACAGCGGCAACACCTTGGATGCCCACGCATCCTGGATCTGCTGCTTGGCGCCGCTCGTGGTCACCGCGCTGCTGCTTTGCGAGACCGTCTTGACCATGGATTGTACTGGCACGGGCATGGACTTGCCGAGCGTGTCGAGTTGCGCGGACAGGCTGGCGCCGTTGTTCGAAGCGGCGGCGCCGAGCAGCGCGGCCGCCGCGTTCGGTGACGCCGCGACCTGGCTGAAGCTTACGTAGATCTGAGCCATCTTGGTCAGCACGGCTTCTATATCGCCGGGCTTCTCCGGCGTGCCGACGAAGTCACGGAGCCATTTGAAGTGGTCGTTGACGCGCTGGGCCGGATCGATCACGGCAGCACCGGGCGTGAACACCCCGCCCAGCATCATCGCGATCCTGCGTTCCCGCCCACCCACCAGCCGCGCCGCGTCGCGCTGGGCCTCGCTCGCGCCGAGCTTTGCCGAACCCTCCACCAGCTTGCCGCCCTGCGTCGGCTGGACCAGTTGGGTTTCCTTGTCGAACGCCTGGAACACGTTGCGGAACGGCGAGTTCGGACCCGACAGAGTGTTCAGCTCGTCCAGCCCCTCGCTCATGTTGCGGAACGGCTTCACCTGCACGTCGGCGATAAGGCTGTCCCATTTGCGGTTGTAGTCGTCGAGGTAAAGCCCGAGCACATCGCGGCGTAGCTGCGCGATCTGCACGGCGTTGGTGCCGACATTGTCTTGCCGCCCCAGCACCCAGCTATCCTCCGCCACGTCCTGCGTCACTTCGGGCAGCAGCTTGGCGAACGTGTCCTGATATCCCTTCAAGGTATAGATGCCCGCCACTCCCGCATCGAGCGACTTGCCCGAACGCAGCAGCAGGACATTGGCCCCCGCCGCGCCTGAGTTGTCAGAGTAGCGCCACATCGGCAAACCCTGCGCCTCCTCGCTGCCCAGGATGCGTGCGTAGCTCCGGCGGGCCAGCGGCGTTTGGCGCAGAATGCCTCTGACCTGATCCACCAGCGGACCGTTCAGCGGGATGGCCTCGACCGGACGTTCCAGAAGCGCGGTGACATGGGCGCTGAGCGCGTCCCGGGTCGGCGCGTTCGCGTCGCCGGGAAAGGTCGCCATGAAATCGGCGTCCATCCATTGCTGCACCAGCCCGGCATCGAGCGGACCGCTGCGGCCGAGGATCAGGTAAACCTTGAGCGCCTGATACAGGAAATCGGTGTTACCGAAATTGCCCTGCATCTGCGTCTCCATGCGCGCGAGCAGGCGCGGCAGCAGCAGGGCGTTGAGCGCGCGGTAATAGGCCGACGACGCCTGCGCGCCGAGCTTGTAGCCTTGATATAAGCCGGCGCTCGCGAGGAAGCCGGGAGAAGATCCGCGATCGGCGTAGCCGGCCGGCATCGTCCGCAAGGTTCCAAGTGCCGGCAACGTCGCCGGCAGATCGATGTCGCCCGCCGGCCGTTTCACCAGAGCGGAATACTGCTCAACATAGGTGTCGGCCCGCGCATTGATGGTGCCGATCAAACCGACGTTGTTGACGTAGCTCGTGGCCCACGCCGCCGTCAGCGCCACGACCGCCACGCCGGCCGTGACGTAGGCCCCCCGATGCAGCAGCTTCTGCCGCCGCTCCAGCTTGGCGTCCACCGACACCACGCCCGCCTCGGCGAACGCCACATCCTTGATCGCGCGATTGAGGAAGTACGACTTGCCGACGCCGCTGAACGCGGTGACGGCCTGGCGCTGCAGGCCGAACTGGCCGGACATGGCACCCATCAGCCGGTCGATGGGCGTCCCATTCTGCGTCCCGCTGGTCAGGTACACGCCGCGCAGCAATGGCCGCGTCTCCAGCCGTGATGGACGGAAAATCTCCTCCAGGAAGTCGGTCGCGACCTGGCGCAATGAGGCGAATTGCTGCGGAAAACCATAGATCAGGCCGCGGCTGACCACATCAGACTCCTGGTGCATCCGCTCGATCATTCGATCGTTCAGGCGATCCACCAGCAGGTCGAACTCCTCCGGGAAATGCGCGACGGCGCCGCCCTCCTCCTTGCCGTCGTCGAGCGGGAAGGTCATGCCCCAGACCTGCTCCCGCTCCTCCTTGCCCAGATTGCCGAAGAACTCCGTGAACCCCGCGACCAGATCGCATTTGGTGAACAGCACATAGATCGGGAATCGCACTGCGAACTGGTCGTGCAGTTCGCGGA
This sequence comes from Rhodospirillales bacterium, assembly GCA_025350425.1. Taxonomy (GTDB): domain Bacteria; phylum Pseudomonadota; class Alphaproteobacteria; order Acetobacterales; family Acetobacteraceae; genus JANXTF01. The sequence continues at coordinate 522 of JANXXW010000327.1, read as the reverse complement.
TACGGGCCTTGATGGCGCGGGCGTGGCCGAGCCGCTCATCCTCGTTCAATACCGCCAAATCGGACAGGCTGATGGAAACCAGCACGCCGTTGATGGGCTGGCGGCGGCGATGCGTCTTGAGCAGGTTGAGGAAGCCCTGCCATGCGGCGCTGTCCACAACCTGGCTGCTGTCCTGGGTGGTGTAGCGGCCGGCCGTGTCGATCAACACCGCCTGGTCGGTAAACCACCAGTCGCAGTTGCGCGTGCCGCCGACGCCCTTCACGGCACTCGGCCCTTTGGCATCGGCCAACGGGAAGTTCAACCCAGAATTGGCGAGAGCCGTCGTCTTTCCCGCGCCAGGCGGGCCGATGAACATGTACCAGGGCAGGTCGTACAGATACCCACCACCGCCGAACAGGCCCCGCTTCTTGGTGGCCCGTAGGGTGGTCAATGCCTCGCGCAGCCGCTCTCCCAATAGCGCCACCTCCTCGGCTGACGCGGTGACGTCAGGATTGACCGCATCCGGCTTGGCCATCCCCTCGA
>JANXXW010000309.1 GCA_025350425.1 Rhodospirillales bacterium | reverse complement strand
TCGGTTGCTGGCGCCATTGGGTTGGCCGATCCAGGGGCTCGGCGTCATTCCGCAGGTCTGCACAAGCTTCGGCGAGGCCGGGGTTCGCAGCCAACTGGCCGCACTCGGCCGGGGTCGGCCACCGATGGGGCCAGCAGTGGCGCGGAGCCGCGCCGCACGGCCGCCGTTGCCACCGGCCGAGGCCATTCAAATCCGCGATTCCTGTCCGCCGGCTGAAGGTCGCGAACCGGACATGACGGTGGCGCGGTTCCTGTTCGAGCACCCGGCCGCCTACGCGACAGCCACGATCGCACACTAACAGAGCTGCCCGGCGACGTGACTGCTTGACGTGCAGGCTCGCTCCAGGGCATCTAGATCCTCTTTCCAGGAATTGACGTTATGGCGAAGACGAACACCGTCCAGATCAAGCTCGTGTCGACTGCCGACACCGGGTATTTCTATGTCACCAAGAAGAACGCGCGCGCCCAGACCGGCAAGCTCGAGTTCATGAAGTATGATCCCGTCGCGCGGAAGCACGTCGCGTTCAAGGAAGCTAAGATCAAGTAGTCGGCGGAAGCGCCTTCACCATCGCACGACACGCCGAGATAAAATCCCGGCTGGATGCTATGTTCCCCGCATAGAAGGGGAAACACGATGGACGTCGCGCCAAGCCACTCGAAGTACGATCTACCCAAGAACGCCGCCAACTACGCGTCACTATCGCCGCTTAGTTTTCTGGTGCGCACTGCGTCGGTCTATCCCAATCGTCTCGCCGTGGTGCATGGCGCGCATCGTGCGACCTGGGCCGAAACCTACGACCGCTGCCGGCGTCTTGCCTCGGCACTGGTCGCCCACGGGATCTGCCGCGGCGATACGGTAGCTGTCATGGCGCCGAACACGCCTCCGCTGTTCGAGGCGCATTTTGGCGTGCCGATGGCCGGCGCCGTGCTCAACGCGCTCAACATTCGACTCGACGCCGCCACGCTGGCGTTCATCCTCGGCCATGGCGAAGCCCGCGTGCTCATCACCGACCGCGAGTTCTCCGCCACGATCGAGGCGGCGCTGGCCATGATGGAGCCGGCCAAACGCCCCTACGTCATCGACATCGACGACCCTCTCGCCCCAATTGGCAAGGACGGGGTCGGCAAGGACGGGGCGGGCAAGCTGCTCGGCGCCCTGGACTACGAGGTCTTCCTCGCCACCGGGAGCCCGGACCACCCATGTGCGCTGCCCGCCGACGAGTGGGACGCCATCGCGCTCAACTACACGTCGGGCACCACGGGCAACCCCAAAGGTGTAGTCTATCACCATCGTGGTGCCGCCCTGAACGCCATTGGCAATATCCAGACCTGGAGCCTTACGGGCCATCCCGTCTATCTCTGGACGCTGCCAATGTTCCATTGCAACGGATGGTGCTTTCCCTGGACCATCACGGCACTCGGCGGCACCCATGTCTGCCTGCGCCGCGCGGACACAGTCTCGATTCTAGGCGCCATCGCCGCCGACGGCGTCACCCATCTCTGTGGTGCGCCGATCATCGTCAACATGCTCGCCAACGCGCCCGAGGCCGGCTGGCCCGACCTGCACGGCCGCACGATCGAGATCATGACCGCCGGTGCCTCGCCGCCGGCCGCGGTGATCGAGGCGATCGAGCGGCGCGGCTTCCATGTCACCCATGTCTATGGGCTGACTGAGGTTTATGGGCCGGTCACCGTATGCGCATGGCAGGACGAATGGGACGCGCTGCTCCCGTTCGACCGGGCGCGGCTGAAGGCGCGCCAAGGGGTGGCGTATCCTTCGCTGGAGGGCCTGATGATTGCCGATCCCGTGACGCTGGCGCCGGTCCCGCGCGACGGCACCACGATGGGCGAGGTGATGATGCGCGGCAATCCGGTGATGAAGGGCTACCTGAAGAATCAAACCGCGACCGACGAGGCGTTTGCCGGTGGCTGGTTCCACACCGGGGACCTCGGCGTGTGGTATCCGGACGGCTATATCGAACTGAAGGACCGCAGCAAGGACATCATTATCTCCGGCGGCGAGAACATCTCGACCATCGAGGTCGAGGCAGTGCTCTACCGGCACCCCGCCGTGCTGGAAGCGGCCGTGGTCGCACGACCTGACCCGACCTGGGGCGAAACGCCCTGCGCCTTCGTCACCCTCAAGCCCGGCATGGGCGCCACCACCGAGGCCGAGATCCTGGCATTCTGCCGCGAGCACCTGGCGCGTTTCAAGCTGCCCAAGAAAGTGGTATTTGGCCCGCTACCCAAGAGCTCCACGGGTAAGATGCAAAAATTCGCACTTCGGGAGCAGGCGCGTGCGCTGTAGCTTCTACCCGGCGCAACGGCCGAGTATGTTACTGCTGGGTTGGTATCGTACCCATCGGGCACATGGTCATAACAGGTTGTATCAGACCGGCTCACCAGCGCGCGGGGCGCGACTGGACAGCCGAACAGCCGCTCCCCTATAGCACCCGACCATGATGAACGCCGTGACAACCGTGCCACTTCTCCAAACCGAAGCCGCAGACGGCGCGGTGGTAACCATCGTGCCGGTCATATTGTCGGGTGGCTCCGGCACACGGCTTTGGCCGGTGTCGCGGGAGAGTTTCCCCAAGCAGTTCTGGCCGCTCGTGACCCAGCATTCCATGATCGTGGAGACGGCGCGGCGCGGAATCGGCGTAGGCTTCGCCCCCCCGATGATCGTCTGCAACCAGGAACACCGCTTCATCGTAGCCGAGCAGATGCGCGAGGCCGGTATCCTTGACGCTCGCATCGTGCTGGAGCCGGTGGGCCGCAACTCGGCTCCCGCCGTGGCCGCCGCCGCCTTGCTGGTTGCCGAAGCCGACCCCGACACGGTGATTTGGATGATGGCCGCCGACAGCGCCATCACCGACAT
>JANXXW010000289.1 GCA_025350425.1 Rhodospirillales bacterium | reverse complement strand
GCTGCCTTGGTATTTGCTCGCGGCGCTGCTGTTGGCCAAAAGCGGACGGCGCGTACTGATGCATGGCCCGCTATCAGGGCCGGGGCGGATAGGATTGCGGGAATCCCTGACGTCACTTGGCATCGTCCCGGCCGCGTCGATGGCCGAGGCGGAGGCGGAACTGGCACGGATTAATTTCGCGTTCCTGGCGCTGGAAGGTTTCTCTCCGGGGCTCACGCGGTTGCTGGCACTGCGAGGCGTGCTGGGTCTGCGCTCCCCGATCAATACCGTGGGGCGACTGCTGAACCCGGCGAACGCGGCGGCGGGCGTGGACGGGGTGTTTCACCCAGCCTATGTCGATTTGCACCTGCACGCGGCAGCCGGTTTAGGCCGCTCGGCCCTGGTGGTGTTGAAGGGCGGCGGTGGGGAGGCGGAGTGGACCGGCGCCAAGGCGCTGGCCGCACGCGAGCTTCGGGCCGGCGTTTATTCGGACACGGCATGGAACCCGCTGCCTGGCGCCGGCAAGTCCGCACTCGATGATGCGGCGGGACTCCTGGCGTTCTGGCGCGGCGAGCGCGAGGACCCGGCGGCCCACGCGGCTTTGATCGGCACGGCTGCCTTGGCGATCCATGCGATGGACGCAACGGAGCCGGTGGCGGCGCTGGACGCGGCACGTCGGCTGTGGGCCGAACGCGGGACATAGGTTCCAAAGCAGGACTCGACCGCACCCACGCTCGGGCGATTACTACGCGCGTTCCAATCCGCCCAGAAAGAGGGATCGATAACGCCGGGAGTTGCCTCGTCGGGCGCCCCGCCAACACCATCAATGCCTCAGAAGGTTGGCACCGCCTATTTCGTCCCGAACAGCCGATCTCCCGCGTCGCCCAGGCCGGGCCGGATGTAGCCGTGTTCGTCCAGTTCGCGATCCACTGCAGCCGTGAACACCGGCACGTCAGGGTGCTCGCCGATGAACAGCGCCAGACCCTCGGGGGCGGCGAGCAGGCACACGAACAGGATTTGCGTCGCGCCCACCTCCTTCAGCCGCGCCACGGCGGCCGAGGCCGAGTGGCCGGTGGCGAGCATCGGATCGACCACGATCACCAGGCGCTCGGCCAGGTCGTCGGGGAGTTTCAGATAATACTCGACCGGCACGAGCGTTCCGGGGTCGCGATACAGCCCGATATGGCCGACGCGGGCGGAGGGCACGAGGTCCAGCATGCCGTCGAGGATGCCGTTGCCGGCGCGCAGAATGGGGACGAAGCACAGTTTCTTACCGGCCAGCGTGGGGGCTTCCATCGTCTCCAGCGGCGTCTCGATGATGATGGTTTCGAGGACGAGGTTGCGGGTTACCTCGTACGCCATCAGCAGGCTCATCTCGCGCGCGATGCGGCGGAAATCGGCTGTGGTGGTCTCGCGGCGGCGAAGCAGCGTCAGCTTGTGCTGGACCAGGGGGTGATCGACGACAGTGACCCCGCTGAACATGACGGGGTTCATTGCTCCAGCCCGCGGCCCTTCGGCGTGGCGAGTTCGGCGGCGTCCGGCAAAGCTTCGCGGGTGAAGTAGCCGGCGGCCTTTTTGGCGTCCATTTCGACGCTGGCATCGGCCGGGATGAGTTCGTCGGGGATCGGCACGCGTTCGATGACCTCGATGCCGCTGGCGACGATCGGGGCGTATTTCATGTTGCTCATGGACACGAAGCGATCGATGCGGGTGATGCCGAGCCAGTGCAGCACGTCGGGCATCAACTCCTGGAACCGCATGTCGGAGACCCCCGCCACGCATTCCGTGCGCTCGAAGTAGCTTTTGGCGCGGTCGCCGCCTTCCTGTCTTTTGCGTGCGTTGTAGACCAGGAACTTGGTCACCTCGCCCAGCGCACGGCCTTCCTTGCGGTTGTAGACCACCACGCCCACGCCGCCTTGCTGGGCCGTCTCGATGCACACCTCGATACCGTGGGCGAGGTAGGGGCGGCAGGTGCAGATATCGGAGCCGAACACGTCCGAGCCGTTGCATTCGTCGTGGATGCGGCAGGCGATCCTGGTCTCCGGGCGGCCCAGCTTGGCCACGTCGCCGAACAGATAGATTGTCATGCCGCCGATCGGGGGCAGGAACACGTCAAGGTCGGGGCGCGTGACGAGTTCGGGAAACATGCCGCCGGTCTGCTCGAACAGGCCGCGGCGAAGGTCGTTCACGTTGATGCCGAAGCGGCGGGCGATGCCCGGAAGATGCCATACGGGTTCGATGGCGACTTTGGTAACGCGCGCGTCGCCGGACGCGCTGAGAATTTCGCCGTCCGGGTGCAGGCGGCCGTCGCGAAGGGCCGCGACGACCTCAGGCATGTTGATGTGGGCCTTGGTGACCGCGATGCTCGGGCGGATGTCCGCGCCCGCGAGGCGGCGGTCGGCGTAGATCTGGCCCGCCATGTGGCCCCAAGGGTCGAGCGAGACAATCAGTTCCGGGTCATACCATTGGGGGAAGGGGCCGATGGGCTCGGCGGGGGCTGTGTTGGTGAGATCCGGGCGATGGCTGGCGTCGAGCTGGCCGGCGGCGATGGCGAGTGCCCGATACAGCGAGTAGGCGCCGGAATGGGCGCCGATGGCGCTGCGGGCGGGGGTGTCGTTGGCGCCGACGATGACCGGGCCGCGCGCGACGGGGTCGGCCGCGCCCCAGGCGATCTTACCCGCCCGGCCGGCTACGTTTTGGGGGTGGGAGGTGAGGACAATCGGGCGGGGTGCCTTGCGATCGTTCGACATGAGCGGGGAAGGGGTGGTCATGCGGCGTCCCGGAGCCAGTGGAACAAGACTCTAAGGATAGATTGCTCCCCGCGCCAACCCCTCCGGCCTGCAACGCTTTGTACGTGTGTATTTATCGATGACGATACCGGGCGTGGCTGCGGGCGCCTTGATCGTGGCGCTGTTCGTCGCGGGACCAGAGCAATATACTTGGCCGCGCCAGATGCTATCGGGGTTGCATGAGCCCTTAAGCTCGGCAATCTGCGCCGCGGCCGTTCTCGTGACGGCGGTGTCGCTGTTGCTATTCGGCGGCAGCCAGTTGTTCGGCCTCGCACGGGAAGGCTGATGGAGACGACATGATGCGGCAGATACGTCTGAACGCCTTCGACATGAACTGCGTGGGCCACATCCAGCACGGGCTATGGACGCATCCGCGCGACCGCTCGGCCGACTACACCGATCTCGCCTATTGGACCTCGCTGGCGCGCACGCTGGAGCGTGGATTGTTCGACGGGTTGTTCCTGGCCGATGTCGTGGGCGTGTATGACGTCTTCGGCGGCTCCCGCGACGCAGCGCTCCGACATGCCGTGCAGGTGCCGGTGAACGATCCGATGCTGCTGGTGCCGGCGATGGCCGTCGTGACCGAGCATCTCGGCTTCGGCGTGACCTGCAACACCACCTACGAGCCGCCGTATCTGTTCGCGCGGCGGATGTCGACGCTGGACCACCTGACGCGCGGCCGTATCGGCTGGAACATGGTGACCGGCTATCTCGAAAGTGCCGCGCGCGCGATGGGGCTCAAGGGTCAGGCGGCGCATGACGACCGCTACGATGCCGCGGACGAATACATGGACCTGCTTTATCAACTCTGGGAAGGCAGTTGGGAGGACGGGGCCGTGGTGCGGGACCGGGCGCGCGGCGTGTTCACCGATCCGGCGCGTGTCCATACCGTCCGGCATGGCGGGCGCTATCCGATGGAGGGCATCCATCTGAGCGAACCCTCGTTGCAACGGACGCCGGTGCTGTATCAAGCGGGTGCCTCAACCCGCGGGCGGGAGTTCGCGGCGACCCACGCGGAATGCGTGTTCGTGAACGGGACCTCCAAATCGACGGTGGCCGGCTTGGTCGCTGACCTCAGGGCGCGGGCGGCTGCCAACGGACGGGACATCGTGGTGTTCGTAGGCGCCACGGTTGTGACGGGGCGTACCGATGCCGAGGCGCGGGACAGGTTCGAGGACTACCGCGCCCATGCGAGCGCGGAGGCGGGACTGGCGCATTTCTCAGCCAGCACCGGCATGGATTTCGCGCGGTTCGCCATGGACGAACCGATCGTGCACGAGAAGACCGAGGCCAACCAATCCAACGTCGAGGCCATCACCAAGCGCAGCGAGACCGCCTGGACCAAGCGGAAGCTGATCGATTCCATGGTGCTGGGCAGCCGTCAGCCACCGATCGTGGGCTCGGCGGAGCGCGTGGCGGACGAGATGCGCGCGTGGGTGGAGGAGGCCGACGTGGACGGGTTCAACCTGTCGCGGACCGTGATGCCGGAATGCGTGGAGGACTTCGTGCAGCTCGTGGTTCCCGTGTTGCAGGAGCGCGGCATGTACAAGCACAGTTACGCGGCGGGCACGTTGCGGGACAAGTTGTTCGGGCATGCGCGTCTGGTGCCGCCCCATCCGGCCGGGATCATCCGGGAGCGGCGGCACGGCAGGGGGGACGTTGAATGAAAACGAGCTACGTCAGCGGTGCCACGACCCAGCCCTTGCTTGGCGAGACGCTCGGCCAGCATTTCGACGCCGTCGTGGCGAAGTGGGGCCACCGTCCGGGGCTCGTGGTGCGCCAGCAGGGCGTGCGGCTGAGCTATGCCGAACTGGGCCGCAAGGTTGATGACCTCGCGTGCGGATTGTTGTCGTTGGGGCTGCGTCCGGGGGACCGGGTGGGAATCTGGTCACCGAACAACGCCGAATGGATCATCACGCAGTTCGCAACCGCCAAGGCAGGGCTGATCCTCGTCAACATCAATCCGGCCTATCGGCTGGCGGAGCTGGAATACGCGCTCAACCAGGTGGGCTGCCGCGCGCTGGTGACGGCGACCGCTTTCAAAAGCAGCGATTACGCTGGGATGCTGGCGACTTTGGCGCCCGAAGTGGCTGGTGCCGCTCCCGGCGCGTGGCATGCAGCCAGGCTTCCCATGCTGGAGATCGTGATCCAGATCGGCCCTCCGACACTGGCGGGCGCCCATGGTTTCGATGCAGTGCTGGCAGCCGGCGCCACCACGGACCGCGCGGGTTTGGCGGGGATCGGCGCCTTGCTGCAATTCGACGATCCCATCAACATCCAGTTCACCTCCGGCACCACTGGCGCTCCGAAGGGGGCGACGCTGACGCACCACAACATCCTCAACAACGGCTTTTTCATCGGTGAGGCGATGCGGCTGACCGAGCAGGACAGCCTGTGCATCCCGGTGCCGCTGTATCATTGCTTCGGCATGGTCCTGGGCGTGCTTGCCTGCGTCACGCACGGATCGGCGATGGTGTTCCCAGGCGAGGGGTTCGATCCGTTGGCTGTGCTGGAAACGGTACAGGCGGAACGCTGCACCGGGCTGCATGGCGTGCCGACCATGTTCATCGCCGAGATGGACCATCCGGAGTTCACGCGGTTCGACCTGTCGAGCCTGCGGACCGGCATCATGGCGGGCTCGACCTGCCCGATCGAGGTGATGCGCCGCGCGATCGGGACCATGCACCTGCGCGACATCACCATCTGCTACGGCATGACCGAGACGAGCCCGGTCAGCTTCCAGACCACGCTCGACGACACGCTGGAACGGCGGGTCGCCACGGTGGGCCGGGTTCATCCGCATCTTGAGGTGAAGGTGGTCGATGCGGAAGGCCGCGTGGTTCCGGTCGGGGTGGCGGGCGAGCTGTGCACGCGGGGCTATTCGGTGATGCTGGGCTATTGGGGGGCCGACGCGCAAACGGTCGAGGCGATCGACCGCGCACGCTGGATGCATACCGGCGACCTCGC
>JANXXW010000261.1 GCA_025350425.1 Rhodospirillales bacterium | reverse complement strand
ATGTCGTGCTCTCCATCGGCGAATTGCTGGCTTTGGCGCTTGCGCTGTCCGCCAGGGCCACCAGCCCAAAGATCGGGACCGCCGACCTGCCCGCCTGATCGCTGGGTGTGGCGGCAGCCGCCAGCAGCTTTTGCCTCCGCTGGGCGTTGCCGGTCGGGACAGGCCGGTCGGGATAGGCCGGCTGACAACTTCCTAACAGGTATCGGGGTGGCGCGATGAGCGACGGAGATCCTCCCGCGAAGCAGTGGGGCAGCTTTCGGTTTGGGGTCAATCGGTTTGGAGTGCGTGCGTTCTGGCTGGCTGCCTTGTTCGCCGTCGGCGTCGGGGCGGCAGCAGCTTATGTCGTTTCCGAACAGGATGTTCGCGAGCGGCTGAGTGCCGACGACGAGCGCATTGTCGCCACAGACGGCCTGCTGTCCGCGGTCAAGGACGTTGAAACTGGTGAGCGCGGCTTCGTCATCACTGGGTTAGACGAATATCTGGAACCATACAGGGCGGGCCTGAGCAGGCTCGCCTCCTACATGAAGGTGCTCGCGAACTCGGGGCCCGTGGCAGATCCGCTACCGGGATTGGTGGCCAAAAAGCTGGCGGTCGCGGCAGCCGTGGTGGCAGCGCGACGGGACGGCGGCAGCGAGGCCGCGCGGGCCATGATCGCCACAGGCGACGACGAGCAGACGATGGATCGCGTGCGCGATGCGGTTGTGGCGTCGCAACAGGCCACCAGACGCCGGATCGCCGACGAGAACGCGGCCGACAGCCGGCGCGCCATCATGCTGCTGTCGATCTCCGCTGCGGCGACGCTGATCGCGATCATCGGCGTGATGCTGCTGGTGGTTCGCCAGCGCCGTGCGGAGCAGGCAAGCAGCGGAATGTTGGCCAGCGTGCTGGAGAACGCCCCCGTGGGACTTGGCTTCATGGATTCCGATCTGCGGATTCGCCACATGAACCAGGCGTTGTCGCTGATGAACGAGCGGGCGTTGGGGACGGATGTGGGTGACAGCCTCTGGAACGTCCTGCCGGAAATGCGCGAGGAGCTTGAACCGCGGTTACGGCAGGTGATCGACGCCAACCGGGTGATCCGCGAGATAGAGGTATCGGCCGAAAGTCTCGCCCGTCCGGGCCAGATCCGGCATTTTCAGTTTGGATTTTTCCCATTGGCGCATGTGGGGGGGGCAACGGACGCGGACGCGGCCGGTGCCGGTCTGGTCGTGACTGACGTGACCATGCGGAAGCGGAGCGAACGGCGGTTGCGGGAGAGCGAGGAACGCTTCCGCATCTTGGTCGAGGCGAACAGCTCGATCATATGGGTCACCAGCGCCTCGGGCAGCTTCGACGAGCCGCAATCGACATGGACGGCGTTCACGGGCCAGGACTTCGCCGCGCTGCGCGGGTCCGGCTGGCAGGATGCGGTGCATCCGGATGACCGGCCCGAGACCATGCTGCAATGGCAGGCGGCGATCGAGGCCCGCCGTCCCCACGAGATGGAGCATCGACTGCGGCGATCCGATGGCGAGTGGCGGGAAATGCTGGTCCAGATCGTGCCTGTGCTGGAGGAGGACGGGTCGGTTCGCGAGTGGGTCGGAAGCCATACGGACGTGACCGAGCGCCACCTCGCCGTGCTCGAATTGAAGGCGGCCAAGGACGCGGCGGAGGCGGCTAACCGGGCAAAAAGCCAGTTCCTGGCGAACATGAGCCACGAGTTGCGGACGCCGCTATCGGCCGTGATCGGCTACAGCGAGCTGTTGCAGGAGGAGATGGAGGATCTGGGCCAGACCGCGTTGCTGGACGACCTCAACAAGATCAACAGCAACGCGCGCCATCTGCTGAGCCTGATCAACGACGTGCTCGATCTCTCCAAGATCGAGGCCGACCGTATGACGACCTTCGCGGAGGATTTCATCGTCGAAGGGTTCGCCAGGGACGTATCGTCCACGCTGCAAGGACTGGTGACGGCCAAGAACAACACGCTGGAATTGGATCTTGGAGACAATCCAGGCGAGCTTGGTTCCATGTACACCGACCAGGTGAAGCTGCGGCAGTGCCTGTTCAACCTGGTGAGCAACGCAGCCAAGTTCACCGATGTAGGAAGCATCACTGTCAACGTGTCGAACACGAGCGGAGTTCTGTCCGTTTCTGTGAGCGACACGGGGATAGGGATACGGGAAGAAGACATAGGGCGGCTGTTCTCGGCCTTCA
>JANXXW010000196.1 GCA_025350425.1 Rhodospirillales bacterium | reverse complement strand
GTTCTTCACCAACTACCGCCCACAATTCTACTTCCGCACCACCGACGTAACCGGAATCGTGACCTTGCCCGAGGGCGTCGAAATGGTGATGCCGGGCGACAACGTGTCAATGGAAGTCGAGCTGATCCAGCCGATCGCCATGGACGAAGGTCTCCGCTTCGCCATTCGTGAAGGCGGCCGCACCGTCGGTGCTGGCGTCGTGGCGAAGATTGCAGCGTAAACGGCAGATAGGGATCGGCGCATAGCCGGAAGACTGAAATATGGACAACCAGAATATCCGCATCCGCCTCAAGGCGTACGATCACCGTGTGCTGGACAACAGCACCAAGGAGATCGTGAACACAGCCAAGCGTACGGGCGCGCGGGTACGTGGGCCGATCCCGCTACCCACTCACATCGAGCGTTTCACCGTGAACCGCTCGCCGCACGTGGACAAGAAGAGCCGTGAGCAGTTCGAGATTCGGACTCATCGTCGCCTTCTCGACATCGTCGATCCGACACCGCAGACGGTGGATGCACTGATGAAGCTCGATCTGGCCTCCGGCGTGGACGTCGAGATCAAGCTGTAAGACTGAACCATTTGGCCTAAGAGCCCCGACTTCGGGCTCCTCTGGGGAAAGAAAACAATGCGTACGGGTTTGATTGCAAAGAAGCTGGGTATGACCCGGATCTTCAAGGATGACGGGACACATGTTCCCGTGACTGTTCTTCACTTGGACAAGGTGCAGGTCGTGTCCACGCGTACTCAGGAGCGTGACGGCTACATTGCCGTTCAGCTCGGCTGGGGCACGGCGAAGGTGAAGAACGTCAGTAAGCCGAACAAGGGCCACTACGCCGCGGCGAAGATTGAGCCGAAGGCAAAGCTGGTCGAGTTCCGCGTCGCTGACGATGCCGTGCTCGAAGTTGGCGCCACATTATCGGCCGCTCACTTTGTTGTCGGGCAGAAGATTGACGTATGCGGGACATCCAAAGGTAAGGGTTTCGCAGGCGCCATGAAGCGCTGGAACTTCGCGGGCCTCGAGGCCAGTCACGGCGTGTCAGTCAGCCATCGTTCGCATGGTTCGACAGGTAACCGTCAGGATCCCGGTAAGACCTTCAAGAACAAGAAGATGGCTGGTCACCTCGGTGATGAGCGTATTACCACGTTGAATCTTGAAATTGCTGGCGTTGACGTCGAGAAGGGCCTGCTGATGGTTCGCGGCGCCGTTCCTGGCGGCAAGAATGGTTGGGTGATGGTTCGCGACGCGATCAAGCGTGCGCGCCATGCTGATGCCCCCTACCCGGCGGCGCTGCTGGGCGGTTCGGCCTCCGTGGCCGAGACGCCGGCCGAAACGACGAACGGCTGAGGGCACGGACATGCAAATCGACATTAGAACCCTCGATAACGGTAACGTCGGAACCACCGAGTTGCCGGAAGAGATTTTCGGCACGCGGCCTCGTAACGACATCATGGCACGCGTTATCCATTGGCAGCTTGCCAAGCGTCGGGCTGGCACGCATCGCACCAAGGGTATGGGCGAAGTGTCCGGCACGACGAGGAAGCCCTACAAGCAGAAGGGCACTGGCAACGCCCGCCAGGGAAGCTTGCGCGCCCCCCAGTTCCGTACCGGTGGTGTGGTGCACGGTCCGGTCGTTCGCGATCATGGCTACGACCTGCCTAAGAAGGTGCGGCGCCTCGGTTTGATTTCTGCGCTTTCGCAGAAACAGGCTGATGGCAAGCTGGTGCTGCTCGACAATGTCGGCGGTTGCTCGGGCAAGACCAAGGCTTTGTCTGCCCAGATCAAGGCACTTGGTTGGAAGTCGGCGTTGATCGTGGATAGCGTTGTCGACGACAGCTTCCTGCGCGCCAGCCGCAACATTATCGGTGTCAACGTCCTGCCGATTATCGGCGCGAACGTGTACGACATTCTTCGCCATGACGTGCTGGTGCTGACCACCGCCGGGTTTGAAGGCTTGAAGGAGCGCTTGGCATGAGCGGCACCAAGACGATGAAGCCGACGCCAGGTGTGAAGAAGCGCAAGCCGCAACTTTCGCGCGAAGCGATGTACACTCTGATCCGCAGCCCGGTGATCACCGAGAAGGCGACGTTGCTCAGCGAGAAGAACACGATGGTGTTCCGCGTCGCGATGGAAGCAACCAAGCCGGAAATCAAAACTGCGATCGAGGGGCTGTTCGGCGTGAAGGTCATGGGCGTGAACACGCTGGTGACCAAGGGAAAGACCAAGCGTTTCAAGGGTCGGCCCGGTGTTCGCAGCGACGTGAAGAAGGCGTACGTGACGTTGGCCGAGGGTCAGTCGATTGACCTTAG
>JANXXW010000176.1 GCA_025350425.1 Rhodospirillales bacterium | reverse complement strand
CCAGTGTGCGGCCGCTGACCCGGCGCCACCAGGAGCCGCCGGCCCGGCCAATCACCACGTGCGTGACGTTGCGCGCGAGCGCCACCTCCAGCGTGGCCGCGACCAGATCGCCGCCACCGCGCACCTCTATCTCCGCCCCGAGTGCTGCCGCCAGCTTCATCGGCGCGGGGTTCTCCACAACGCCGGGCCGCTCGACATGCAGGGCGAACCAGGGCGCGTGCAGCGCCTCCGCCAGCCGCTTGGCGTGCCGCACCACTGCCTCGGACCCGGGATCGGACCCCACCAGAACCAGTACCCGCTCGGCTGCCGGCCACGGCCCCGCGACGCCGGTGCGCCGCATCCAGTCGCGCACGTCGTCGTCCACATGGGCCGCCGCCCGGCGCATGGCGATCTCGCGCAAGGCGGCGAGGTTGCCCTCTTTGAAGAACCCGCCGAGCGCCCGGTTGGCGGTCTCGGGCCGGTATATCTTGCCGTCCGACAGGCGCCGCCGCAGGTCCGTCGGGGACAGGTCGATCAGTTCGATCTCATCGGCCTCCGCCAGCACGCGGTCGGGCAGCGTTTCGGTGACGCGCACGCTGGTGATGCGGGCAACGTCGTCGTTGAGGCTTTCCAGGTGCTGGACGTTCAGCGTTGCCCACACATCGATGCCGGCGGCGATGATCTCGGCCACATCCTCCCACCGTTTATCATGCCGGCTGCCGGGTGCGTTGGTGTGCGCCAGCTCATCCACCAGCAGCAGCTTGGGCCGACGGGCCAGCGCCGCGTCGAGATCGAACTCCTGTAGGGAGTGGCCACGATACCCGATGGTCTGGCGCGGCAGGATGGGTAGCGAGCCGATCTGGCGCTCGGTTTCGGCACGCCCGTGCGTTTCGACCACGCCGACCACCACATCCTCGCCGGCATCCCGGCGGTGGCGGGCCTGTTCCAGCATTTCCCAGGTCTTGCCCACGCCGGGTGCCGCGCCCAAAAATACCTTGAGACGGCCACGGCCCTCGGCTGCGGCTTCGGCGAGTAGGGCGTCAGGGTCGGGGCGTCGGTCCTCGCGGGGCATAAGACAAGAGTAGAACGCCATGGCCCCGCCGCATAGGCGCCCGGCTCACTCATCGGTGTTCCCGGCGCGCCCGCTCGTGTAGGAACGCGCTTCCTTATCAGATTGCATTGACATGGCGTTTCCGATCACCAACCCAGCCTTGGCGCGCGCACTCGCGCAGCGCGACTACAACGAGCCCACCCCCGTGCAGTCGGCCGTGCTGCAACCCGAGGCCGATGGCCGGGACCTGCTGGTCTCGGCACAGACCGGGTCTGGCAAGACCGTCGCCTACGGCCTCGCCTTTGCGCCCACGCTGTTGGACGATGCCGAACAATTCACCGGTCGCCCCGGTTCTCCGCTCGCTCTCGTCATAGCACCCACGCGCGAACTGGCGATGCAGGTGCACGGCGAACTGAGCTGGCTTTACGAGCACACCGGCGCCCGTGTGGTCTCCTGCGTCGGCGGCATGGATGCGCGCGGCGAGCAGCGCCTGCTGTCGGCCGGCTGCCATATCGTCGTCGGCACGCCCGGCCGCCTCAAGGATCACATCGAGCGCCGCCAGCTCGACCTGTCCCAGCTGAAGGTTGCCGTGCTGGACGAGGCCGACGAGATGCTCGACCTCGGTTTCCGCGACGAGCTGCAGTTCATCCTCGACGCTGCCCCGCCGGCCGATGAAGGCAGGGGACGGCGCACGTTGCTGTTCTCCGCCACCATCGCCCGCGAGATCGCGGCCCTGGCGCGGCAATACCAGACCAACGCCCTCCGCATCGACACCGTCAACCGCAGCGAGCCGCACGAGGACATCGAGTACCGCGCCATGCGCGTCGGTGGCCACGAGATGGAGCGCGCCGTGGTCAACGTCCTGCGCTACTTCGACAGCCGCGCCACCCTGGTGTTCTGCTCCACGCGCGACGCCGTCCGCCGTCTGCACGCCAATCTGCAGGCGCGCGGGTTTGCCGCCGTGGCACTGTCCGGCGAACTCAGCCAGACCGAGCGCACCGCCGCGCTGCAATCCCTCCGCGACGGCGTCTCCCGCGTCTGTGTCGCCACCGACGTTGCCGCGCGCGGGCTGGACCTGCCGGACCTTGGCCTGGTTGTCCATGCCGACCTGCCGACCAACCACGAGATCCTGCTGCATCGCAGCGGGCGCACCGGGCGCGCGGGCAAGAAGGGGGTATGCATTCTCATTGTGCCCACCAGCCGCCGCCGCCGGGCCGAGCAACTCATCGCGTCGGCCGGCGTGGACGCAACCTGGAGCGGCGCTCCGTCTGCCGAGGAGATCACCGCTTGCGATCAGGAGCGGCTGCTGGCCGATCCCATGCTGGCCGAGGAGCCATCGGAGGCCGAACTGGTCCAGGCCCGCCTGCTCGTCGCTGGCCGCCCCGCCGAGGTAATCGCCGCTGCGTTGATCCGGATGTATCGTTCGCGTCTGCCGGTCGCGCAGGAGATGAGCGACGGTGGATCGGTTCCCGAGGCGCGCACCGAGCGTATGCCGCGCGAGCCGCGAGAGCCGCAGGGTCCAATGAATTGGTTTGGCATGGCCATTGGCCGCCGCGACAAGGCCGACCCGAAATGGTTGATCCCCTTGCTGTGCCGCGTTGGCGCGCTGACCAAGAAGGACATCGGCACCATCCAGATTTTCGACCAGGAAACCCGCTTCCAGATCGCGGTGGACGCGACCGAGCGCTTCACCGAGTCGGTCCTGGCCTCCGGCGAAGGCCAACTCCGCATCGGTCCGGTAGAGAACGGCTCGGGCGGCGCGGCACCTGATCGTCCTGGCCGCCCGGACAAGCGGCCCGGCCGCTTCCAGGGCCGTCCGAGCGGCGCCACCGCCGACCGTGGCCAGCCGGAGCGCATTTTCAAGCGCAAGCCGAAGGTCAAGACCGTCCGCGCCTGATTGTATTGTCAGGGTGGGATGTCAGTGCATCCCACCCGCTAAACTAGGTTATCTCCACCGTGACCGGCACATGGTCGGACGGCTGTTCCTCGCCGCGTAACGTGCGGTCCGGAGCTGCCGAGATCAGCCGCTCGGCGATCGTGGGTGACAGCAGGGCGTGGTCGATGCGTAGGCCACGGTCGCGCGGCCATGCGCCGGCCTGGTAGTCCCAGAACGTCCATACCGGACCGCTTGGGCGTATCGCCCGGATCGCGTCGGTAAGGCCGAGCCACAGCAGCGTGCGGTACCTCGCCCGCGTTTCGGGCCTGACCAGCGCGTCGTTCGCCGACAGGGTGCCGGGTGCGAAATCCTCGTCGGCCGGGCAAACGTTGAAGTCACCAGTGACGATCAGCGGGGTGTCCCGTTCCAGCAACGACGCCACCCGCTCATGCAGCCGATCCATCCAGGCAAGCTTGTAGGCATAGCCGGCCTCGCCGCCGGAGTTGCCGTTCGGCAGGTAGATGCCGATGATCGTAACCCCCTCGGCCACGACTTCGATGTAGCGCGCCTGCGTATCCTCGTGGCCTAGTCCCGGTAGCGCCCGGTGCGTGACCTCGAACGGCACCCGCGCCAGCACGGCCACCCCGTTATAGGATTTCTGACCGACAGCCTCGGATTTGTAGCCGACCTGCTCGAACGCCAGCGCCGGGAAGGCGTGGGTCTCGCACTTGATTTCCTGCAACATCACAACGTCCGGCGACGTCCGGCCCAGCCAGCGGCAGACATGGCTTTCCCGTTGGCGGATGGAGTTGACGTTCCAGGTGGCAATCTTCAAGCGGGCGACTTAATCGATTGCGAAACTGGTCCCGCAGCCGCACGCAGAACTTGCGTTCGGATTTTTCACTGCGAAATGGGCGCCCATCAGCGCGTCGGTGAAGTCCAGTTCCGAGCCCGCCAGCAGGTCCATGCTGGCTGCGTCGATCAGCACCTTGGCGCCGTCGCGCTGGATCACCTGGTCGTCCGCCTCGGCCGCCGAATCGGTCAGGTCGAACTTATACTGAAACCCGCTGCAACCGCCCGCCAGAACCGCGACCCGTAACGCCGACTGCCCGCCTTGCGAGGCGACAATCTCGGCGATGCGCTCGGCGGCGCGCTCAGTCAGACGGAACGGGGCGGCGCTGGTTGCGGTATCTGTTTCCATGCACAGAACATAGGCGCTTTCGGCGCGGGATTGAAGGGCCATGGGCGAGGGTGGTAGCGGTCGAGATGGCAAGTGTTCCCTGGGCCGTTCAAGCCGAGTCTTCGCGAGGCAGGCTGCACCCGGAGCCGGATGCCTCCACGCGTAGCCCGTGGCAGCGCGATCGTGACCGCATCATCCACAGCTCCGCCTTCCGCAAGCTACAGTACAAAACGCAGGTGTTCGTCAACCACGAGGGCGATTTCTACCGCACCCGGCTGACGCACAGCATCGAGGTGGCGCAGATCGCTCGCTCGATCGCCCGCGAACTCGGGCTCGATGAGGACCTGACGGAGGCGCTGGCGCTTGCCCACGATCTCGGTCATCCCCCTTTCGGCCATGCCGGCGAGGACGCGCTGCGGGACGGCATGAAGGAGTTCGGGGGCTTCGACCACAACGCCCAGGCGCTCCGTATCGTGACCCTGCTGGAAAGCCGCTACGCCGCGTTCGACGGGCTCAATCTCACCTGGGAGACGCTGGAGGGACTGGCCAAGCACAACGGCCCGCTCCGCAAGCCGCCGCCCTACGTCGTCGAATACAATGAACGCCACAAGCTCGACCTGCTCACCTTCGCCTCCGCCGAGGCCCAGGTGGCGGCGTTAGCCGACGATGTCGCCTATCACAGCCACGACCTCGACGACGGCCTGCGCGCCGGCTTGTTCACCACCGACGACATCCGCCACCTGCCGGTAGTTGGCCCGGCGCTGGAGGAGGCCCGCCACACCAGTCTTGACATGCCGCCCGCGCGCCTGCGCCACGAAACCATCCGGCGCGTCATTAATGTGATGGTGACCGACCTCGTGGACGAAACCAGGCGCCGCATTGCCGCACTCGACCCTGGCGATTCCGACGCGATCCGCACGGCGAAGCACCCCGTGGTGGCGTTCGCGCCGGTGATGGCGGAGGCCAATGGGTTCATCAAGGAATTCCTGTTCGCCCGCATGTATCGCCATTGGCGCGTGAAGCGGATGACGGCCAAGGCCCGCCGCCTGACGGGCGAATTGTTTGCCACCTTCAACGCCGACCCTGGCCTTTTGCCCGATGACTGGCGCTCACGCGCCGGGGAACTCGGCGGCACCACGCGTGCTGCGGTCACCATTGCCGACTACATCGGCGGCATGACCGACCGCTTCGCGCGTGAGGAATACCTGCGGCTGACCGATCTTTCAGTCGCGGGCTGATTGGCAGTCGCGGGCTGACCGGCTACGGCGCCGCGCCCGGATGGAACAACTGCTCGCCACCGACCTGGTAGCGCCCGATGGCGGCTTGGCCGTCCGGCGACAGCAGCCAATCCGCCAGCCGTTCCGCTGCCTCGCGCGCCTCGGCGCGGTGCTCATTCGGATTGAGAGTGATGACATCGTAGCGATTGATCAACGCGCCGCCGCCCTCGATCACGATCCTCAACGAACCCTTGTTGCCGAAACTCAGCCATGTCCCGCGATCCGCCAGCGTATAGGCGCCCATCGCGGCGGCGGCGTTCAACGCCGCCCCCATGCCGCCGCCGATCTCGCGATACCACCCGCCCTTGAACGATGCCGGATCGAGCGACGCCGCGCGCCATAGCCGCTTCTCCTGCGCGTCGGTGCCGGATTTGTCGCCGCGCGAGACGAACGGCGCCTCAGCTTTTCGGATGGCGGCGAAGGCAACCGGGGCATCATGGCCACCCGCGACATGGGCGGGGTCATCGGCGGGACCGACCACGACGAAGTCGTTCCAGGCCATCTCCCGCGTGCTCACCCCGTGGCCGGCGGCGATGAACGCGCGTTCGGCGTCGGGGTCATGCACCAGCACGAGGTCAGCGTCGCCGTGCGCCGCGACTGCCAGCGCCTGTCCGGTGCCGAGCGACAGGACACGCACCTCGATCCCGGTTTCGCGCGTGAAAACCGGCAGGATGTGGGCGAGCAGCCCGCTGTTCTCGACCGACGTGGTCGAGGCCAGCACCACGGAGGGTGGCGGCGCGGCGGCGCCCAGCGCCAGGGTGCCACAAAACACCGGCAACCAGTTTCTCATGGCTTCCTCCCGTGATGGACGATGCGCCGTTCGCCTGCGACCGCGAAGGCCACCAGGCTGACAGTGACGCTCAGTGCCACGAGCAGGAGGCCCAGCGCCAAGGCGAAACCGAGGTTGCCCTCGCTGGTTTCCAGCGCGATGGCAGTGGTCATGGTGCGGGTGTGCCCGGCTATGTTGCCGCCGACGATGATGATCGCGCCGACCTCCGAGATCGCCCGTCCGAACCCGGCCAGCACCGCAATCAGCACCTGCGTGCGGCCGATCGCCAGCAAATGCGGCATGGCTTGCCAGGTCTGCGCGCCATCGATCTGGAACGCCGGCCCGATTTCGGACCAGATGGCGTCTAAGCCGCGATGGGCCAGCGCGGTCACGATCGGGATGGCCAGCAGCGTCTGCGCCAGCACCATGGCCGCCGGCGTGAACAGCAGGTCGAGCATCCCGAGCGGCCCGATGCGCGACAACAGCAGATAGAGGGCCAGTCCCACCACGATCGGTGGCAAGCCGAGCAGCGCGTTGGCCCCGAGGACGATGGCACCCCGCCCACGAAACCGCAGCATTGCCAACGCGGCGCCCAGCGGCAGCCCGATCACGGCGGCGATGGCGGTGGCCGAGAAGCTCACGAACAGCGAGAGCCCGGCGATTTGCAGCAATTCGCCATCGCGCTGGCCGATCAGCATGATCGCGCCGCGCAACGCGGCAGAGAAGTCGGGCAAGGCCTCGTTATCTACTAATACGGCGCACCGGCCATTCCTATCCCGGGGTTGACCGGCACGCCACCGCCTTGCCTTTAGGGCGCGACGAAGCCGAAATGGATGCCCAATGACCCAAGACGTTCTCGCCGCCGTTCGCACGCGGATCATCGCAGCCCTCGAAATGGCCCATCCCGGCCTGCCCGTCGAGGTGCTGGCGCGCGTGGATGTCAGTTCGGTCCGCGATCCCGCGCACGGCGAACTCGCCACCAACGCCGCCATGGTCACGGCCAAGGCCGCCGGCCGCAAGCCGGCCGATCTCGCCGCCGGACTGGTGGCGGCGTTGGCGAATGATGGGCTGATCGCCGTGGCGGCCCCGGCCGGTCCCGGCTTCGTCAACCTCACGCTGTATCCGGCGGCGTGGCGCGAGCAGGTGCCGGTCATCCTTCGCGCGGGCGAACAGTATGGCGACGGCACGGCGGGGCAGGGGGTGAGGGTCAACGTCGAATACGTCTCGGCCAATCCAAACGGCCCAATGCACATAGGCCATTGCCGGGGCGCCGTGGTGGGCGACGCGCTGGCCAATCTCATGGCCAAGGCCGGGTTCACAGTCGAGAAGGAGTTCTACGTCAACGATGCCGGCGCGCAGGTGCAGGCGCTCGCCTGGGCCTCCTACTGGCGCTATCTCGAAGCCCTCGGCACCGCGATGACGATCGAGGAGTTTGCCGCCGCCGTGCCGGGCGGCCTGCAATATCGCGGCGACTATCTCGTCCCGGTCGGCGAGGCGCTCAAGGCGAAGTTCGGCGACAGCCTCGCGGCACAGGGTATCGGTATCGCCGACTCCGCCGGTTGGCTCGACACGGTCCGCGACTTCGCGATCGAGATGATGCTGGTCTCGATCCGCGCCGACCTGGCCCTGCTCGGCGTCCGGCATGACGTGTTCAGTTCGGAGCGCAAGCTGGTCGAGGCGCACGCGGTGGACGCTGTCATTACGCGGCTGACGGCGGACGGCCTTGTGTATGAAGGCACGCTGGAGCCGCCCAAGGGCAAGCTGCCGGATGATTGGGAGCCGCGAGAGCAGACCCTGTTCCGCGCCACCCAGTTCGGCGACGACGTGGACCGTGCGCTGCGCAAGTCCGACGGCAGCAACACCTATTTCGCCAATGACATGGCCTACCACGCCGACAAGGCCGCGCGTGGCGCCGACCTCATGATCGACGTGTGGGGCGCCGACCACGGCGGCTACGTCAAGCGAATGCAGGCCGCCGTGAAGGCACTGGGGGCCGGGCGTCTGGAAGTTGTGCTGTGCCAGATCGTGCATGTGTTGAAGGGCGGGCAGGCGATGCGGATGTCCAAACGCGCCGGCACCTACGTGACGCTCACCGACCTCATCGACGAGGTCGGCCGCGACGCGGTGCGGTTCACCATGCTGACTCGCAAATCCGACGCCCAGATGGAGTTCGACCTGGACGCCGCGGTGGCCCAGACCCGCGAAAACCCGGTGTTCTACGTTCAGTACGCCCATGCCCGCTGCCGCAGCGTGCTGCGCGCCGCCGTCGATCGGTTCGGCGACACGGCCGCCGATGCCGCACTCGCAAACACCCCGCTGGAATCGCTGGAGCACGAGGCCGAACTGGCACTCATGCGCCGCCTGGCCAGTTGGCCACGCACGGTCGAAGCGGCGGCGCTGGCGCGCGAGCCGCACCGAATCGCGTTTTTTCTCTATGATTTAGCGGGCGACTTTCATACTCTGTGGAACCGCGGCCGGGACGATGCTGCGCTGCGGTTTCTACAGGACGATCGCCCCACGGAGACCCTCGCCCGCCTCGCTTTGGTGGCCGCGACCGCCCTGGTGATCCGCTCCGGGCTGGGAGTGATGGGGGTGACCCCGGTGGAAGAGATGCGCTGATCCGGCCTGTCCTGGGCGGTTCGGCCCAACCGATGGAGCGACGGCGTTGCGCGACGAGATCGA
>JANXXW010000165.1 GCA_025350425.1 Rhodospirillales bacterium | reverse complement strand
CCGATCCTGGTCGCCGAGCTGGATGGACCGGCGCCGGACGGGCCGTTCGTGCTGTTCTCCGGCCATCACGACACCTGGTATTTCGGCGTGATGGACAACGGCGGCGCCAACGCGACCATGATCGAAGCGGCGCGGGTACTGGCCCAGCATCAGGCCTTATGGCGACGCGGATTGCGGCTGTGCTTCTGGTCGGGCCACTCGCACGGCCGCTACTCCGGTTCCAGCTGGTATGCCGACAACAACTGGGACGAGCTGGACCGTCGCTGCGCGGTACACGTCAACATCGACAGCACCGGAGCCATTGGCGCCAACGTGATGACCGAAAGCGGTACGGCCTCAGAGTTGGCGGCGCTTGCAGCCGACGTAGTGCGGGCCGAGACGAATGCCGAGCACGAGGGGCGGCGCTTGTCCCGATCGAGCGACATGTCGTTCTGGGGCATTGGCGTGCCTTCCATTTTCGGCAGCCTCAGCCATCAGCCGCCCGCGCCAGTGGCCATGCGCCAGCCGCTGGGTTGGTGGTGGCACACGCCGCACGACCTGCTCGACAAGATCGATCAGGTAAACCTGACACGGGATACGCGAGTGTTCGTGCGTACGCTTTGGCGCCTGCTGTGCGATCCGGTGCTACCGCTGGATTACGCGGCCCATGCCGACGCCCTGCTCGCGGAGTTGTCCGCGATCGACGCGGCCCTGGATGGACGCATGTCGCTCGCGCCCCTTATTGAGGCGGCACATGCATTGCGGAACGCTGCTGCGGGAGCCAAGTCTGACCAAGTACTGATGGCCGCTTCGCGCGCATTGGTTCCGATGGACTACACCACCGGGGACCGTTTCCGCCACGATCCGGCACTTCCGCAACAAGCATGGCCTGTGCTGCAACCGATCCGGGCACTGGCCGAAACTGACGGGGATGCGGCAGCACTTGCGGCGGTGGATGCGTTGCGGGCGCGCAACCGCGTGCAGCACGCACTCCGCCAAGCCACACGCGCTCTGTTGTCCGTATAGCGCCGCTACGCCGGTAAGCCAGCCGATTTGGCTCGCACCCTGGATATCTTCCAACTGCGCGATAATTGGCGGCCCGGGGTAGCCTTCCTCGAAGTTCATCGCCGGGTGCTGCGCGATGGCTTCCGCCCGCACGGAGATTGAGAGCAGACTGGATCATCTGCGCGGCAAGGCGCAGATTGCTCGCCAAGAAGAAATTACGGCGGAAAAAATTAAACTCGCCGCCGGCAACGCAACTGGCCAAATGGCTTTGTATCCGGCCAGGCTTTGATAAATGTGTTGAGGGTTAACAGGAGGATTGCGTGAGCGATTCAATAAGCCAATTCATCGGCCCATTGGCGCAGGTACTCGGCCTGATCGAGGGTATCGGCGGTGGCGTGTTTCCGGGGATATTAGCGCAGCTCGAGAACGCCGGCCTTAAGGAGACGGTGCGTTCCTGGGTCGGCCATGGCGAGAACGTGCCCGTCACGCCAGTAGAACTGGCGCGCGCTTTCACGCCGGAACAGCTCAGTGATTGGGCGGCTAAAACCGGGACCGATCCCGACGCTCTGCTGGAGCATCTGTCCAGAGAGCTTCCGGAAGCGGTTCACCGGGCCACCCCGGACGGCGTGATACCGTCATCCGGGACGTGACACGGCACGCCCCGGAATGCCAATCCGCTGAAATCAGGCTGCGACTGGCATCGTCGGTAGCTTCCGCACGCGGCGCTTGGCTGGCGCGACGGCAACCGGCACAGGCTTCTTGGTCTTTGCCGCGACCGACTTCACGGACTTAACGGACTTGACCGACTTAAGGGACTTGACCGACGCGGATAGGCGCAGCTTGGCAGCGTTGGCCTTCATCTTCTCGCGGCGCAGCTTGAGTTCATCGCGAATCATCACTTGCGCTGCTTTGGCAACCGCGGCGCGCGAGGCATCGGGAATGTTCTCGAGTGCGGCGAGAAAAGCCTGGCTCACAGGCTTGGCACCACGAGGGGCGCGGGTGGTTGGGGTCTCTGCTTTAGCCATTTCGTTCAAGCTCCAATGTTGATCGTATCTTATTAAGCCGTGCATCATACTATAATCGCAACAAGACGCGCACCTATATCGATGGTTCCCTGCGCGATATCTTTGTTCGCGCGAAAAACCAGCTTCGTGTCTGCTTCCTGTATGCGATGTAAGAATCCTTTACCGCGCCCGAAGGTCACTCCCGTCAATGTCCTTATACCGCATGACAGTCCCCAAACCTGTGTGATGGGGACCTCGGCGGGACTATCTCAGGTTGAGATCGCCGCCCTCATCCGCCAGCGTAACTTGCTTCGGACCGCCGCCGCTGGTGCCAGCATTCCGCAACGACCACGCTCAGGCCAGCGTTGAAGGCGGCCAGTGCCGTCGAGGCCGTGACGGCAAGAAACACTGGTTTGAATTGCGTTAACGTCTGATAATCGACGCGTTGCGCAACCTCATATGACAAGGATGTGATTAGTCTTTCACCGAGCAACGGAGTTTGGCGCGTTCCTCGCCGATCCGGGCAAACCATGCGCCATCGCGCGTCGTTAAACGAACCAGACGGCTTGCAGGAGACACCATGGCCAATCGTTCCAAACCCTACAGCGCAGAATTGCGGGAGTTGAAGGAGCAGATGGAAGCGCTTGGGAGCGAGATCGCGCCTGCCATCGGCAAGATCGCGCACCAGGCGACCTCGCCCATCTACAAGCTGGCCGACTATGCTGAGATTGCCGTAAAATTCGCGCCACAGATTGGTGAGTTCTTCAGCCGCTTCGCCACTCGAGGTGAGAATGCCGTCATAGCGGCGGTACGAGCGCCGGCCAGCCGGCAGCATTGGATCGGGCGGCACCGTGCCCTTGCGGCTGGCCTCGTCATCTCTGTCAGCTTCATCACCTATGGGATAGCGAGTGGCAATGCGATGAAGCTGCTGCGCAACATCCGCCCCCCGGCCTGAGCGGACAAACCGGCCAGTACTGTAGCGAGAATCACCACGCTGCATGAGCTCGGCTATCCATTGCTCCTCGCCGGATTGGGTGGCCTGAGCCGCTCAGTAAATTGTGCGTTGCAGCAAAATAGGCGATTATTCGGCCCAGCTCGAAGGGATGCGCCTTATGCCGCGGATTGAAGCGACACTGATCCCAGGGGATGGGATCGGACCTGAAGTCACCGCAGCGACCCTGCGCTCCCTCGAGGCTCTCGGCGCTCCCTTCGATTGGGACGTACAGCCCGGTGGCCTTGCGGGCATCGAGGTTCATGGCAACCCGCTACCGGAGCCGCTGCTCGAGAGCATCCGGCGGACCAAGCTGGCCCTCAAGGGACCTCTCACCACGCCGGTCGGCGGAGGGTTTCGCTCCATCAACGTCAGGCTCCGTGAGGAATTCCAACTTTACGCCAACCTCCGCCCGAACCGCACCATGGTCGCCGGCGGCCGTTACGAGAACATCGACATCGTCCTGATCCGGGAGAACCTCGAAGGGCTGTATGTCGCCTTCGAACACTACATCCCGGTCGGCGACGATCCTTACGCCGTCGCCATCTCATCCGGGGTCAACACGCGCAGCGGTTCTACCCGTATCGCGCGCTACGCCTTCGAATACGCGCTGAAGCACGGGCGCAAGAAGGTCACCATCATCCACAAGGCCAACGTGTTGAAGGCCCTCACCGGTATCTTTCTGGAAGCCGCACGCGACGTTGGGCGCGAATACGAAGGCCGGGTGGCGATGGATGACCGGATCGTGGACGCATGTGCGATGCAGCTCGTGCTGAACCCCTGGCAGTTCGACGTGATCCTCGCCACCAACCTTTTCGGTGACATCCTGTCCGACGAGATCGCCGGGTTGGTCGGTGGCCTCGGCACCGCGCCGGGGGCCAACATCGGCGACAAGGCGGCGATCTTCGAGGCGGTACATGGGTCCGCCCCCGACATCGCCGGCCGCGGCATCGCCAACCCGCTGGCGCTGATGCTTGCCGCAGCGCTGATGCTGGATCACACGGGCAACATCGAGCTTGCACACCGCTACCGCGCCGCCATCGACGCGACCCTGCTCAATCGCGCGACCCGCACGCGCGACCTCGGCGGCAACGCGACCACCGAGCAGTTCACCGACGCCGTGGTGGCCCAACTCGGCGGAGCCCTGCCCTAGACCCGCCGCGCGGCCTGAACCATTGGTGGGAAGGACGGCTTGATGTTCACTACATCTCTGTGCTGTCCCTGCCCTGGAGTGAAACAATGAGCGTTCGCGAACCTGTCCTGCACCCCGTCGCAATTACGGACCTCCGTCCGACGCAGATCACCGTCGGCATGCGCGAGGTCGAAGCCAAGCGCCGCGCCTGGCGCGCCAAGTTGGAAAAAGTCGGCAAGAACAAGGCCGGTGAATTCCTTGGTAACCACGCCATCCCCGTCATCCTGGGCCCGAAAGGCCGGTCCTACGTCATCGACCATCACCATCTGTGCCGGGCGTTGCATGAGGAGGGCCAGGACAGCGTACTGGTGAACGTCGTGGCTGATCTCTCGTCACTGGAGCTGGACGCGTTCTGGTTCAACCTGGACTGCCGCGGCTGGACCCATCCCTTCGACGAAAACGGCCACCGTCGTCCTTACACTGATGTGCCGAAATCGATGGCCGAGTTGCGCGACGAT
>JANXXW010000142.1 GCA_025350425.1 Rhodospirillales bacterium | reverse complement strand
CGGCCCCGAAAAAGCTGGGCCGCGCCTACCGGTTGAACGATGCCGCGGGGCGATACATCGAGAGTGCCAAGGCGACGTTCCCACGTGGCCTCCGGCTGGACGGGCTCAAGATCGTCGTCGATTGCGCGCATGGCGCTGCGTACAAGGTGGCGCCGACGGTGCTGTGGGAACTGGGCGCGGAAGTAATCCCGATCGGGGTCGCGCCCGATGGGTTCAACATCAACCGAGGCTGCGGCTCGACGGTGCCGGAGTTCATGTGCGCCGGGGTGCGCGAGCATGGAGCGCATCTCGGTCTGGCGCTGGACGGCGACGCGGACCGGCTCATCCTATGCGACGAACGGGGTGCGATCGTCGATGGTGATCAGATACTGGCCCTGATTGCGAAGATCTGGGGCGAGGATGGCAGGCTCACCGGGGGTGGGGTGGTGGCCACGGTCATGTCCAACCTCGGTCTGGAGAGATTTCTGGACGGTCGCGGAATCGCGCTGCACCGGACCCAGGTCGGCGACCGCTACGTGGTCGAGAAGATGCGGGCGGACGGGTTGAACGTGGGCGGCGAACAGTCCGGGCACGTGATCCTATCGGACTACGCCACCACCGGGGACGGGCTGCTCGCCGCTTTGCAGGTGCTTGCGGTGCTGGTCAATGATGGGCGGCCCGCGAGCGAGTTGCTGCGGTTGTTCGAGCCGTTGCCGCAACGGCTGCGGAACGTGCGCTTCGCCGGACCGTCGCCGCTGGCGGTGGCCTCCATACGGCAGGCCATCCTGGCCGCGGAGGCGCAACTGGCGGGTACCGGGCGGCTGCTGATCCGGGAGAGCGGGACGGAACCGGTCGTGCGCGTGATGGCCGAAGCCGAGGACGAGCATCTGGTGGCGCGGATCGTGGACGATCTATGCGTCCTGATTGGCGACGCTGCTACGCGGGCGGCTTAGGTGCAAGGCCGTGTGCTCGTGGTTGCCGGCTCCGATTCAGGTGGCGGGGCGGGTGTCCAGGCCGACATTAAGACCATCACCGCGCTCGGTGGCTACGCCGCAACCGCGATCACCGCCTTGACGGCACAGGACACGCGCGGGGTGTACGGCATCATGGCCGTCCCGGCGGCGTTCGTGCGGGCGCAGATGCGGGCGGTGCTGGACGATATCGGGGCCGATGTCGTGAAAACCGGGATGCTCGGCGATGCAGCGCTGATCGACGAGGTCTGCGACGTGCTGGGTGCGGATCGATGCGTGGTGGTCGATCCCGTCATGGTCGCGACCAGCGGCGCGCGGCTGCTCGACCCGGCGGCGGTCGACACGCTGCGGCGGCGATTGCTGCCACTGGCCACCGTGTTGACGCCGAACGTGCCGGAGGCGGAGGCGCTGACGGGAATGAGCATTGCCAATGAGGCTGGCATGGCCGAGGCGGCGCGCATGTTGCTCGCTATGGGACCAAAGGCGGTGCTGCTGAAGGGCGGCCATCTCGACGGGGAAAGCTGCGCCGACCTGCTGCTGACGGCCGAGGGGACGGAGATCTTCCGGGCGCCTCGCATCGCCACGCGCAACACGCACGGCACCGGCTGCACGCTGGCCAGCGCCATCGCGGCAGGACTGGCGCAGAAAATGGACCTCATTGCCGCCGTGACGCGGGCCCATGCCTACGTGCAGTCAGCTATCGCCTCGGCACCTGGATATGGCGGCGGATATGGGCCGCTGGATCATGCGACGTGGGCGGTCTCGCGGTCGGCATAGCGAGGACGGCGTATCACCCTGGCGCGCAGCTGGGACACGATCAGCCGATCTGCATACACGAATGATGGCCGATCCCTTCGCGTCGTCCCCGCGATATGGGCGCTCGGTGTCGAGCAGCGTTCCGTCCATATCGAAAATGACCGCCGGCAAGGCAGGCGGCCGCATCGTTCGTCTGGTTCGTGCGCTATCCACCGCGTGCCACGGCGCCTTGCCGGCTTTAATTGGCGGATGGGTGACGCGGCACGGCACTCGCGGCATGATCGGCGCACAACCAGGGAGATACCAAGCATGAGCGGCGATGGAAATTGGGTGAAGGTGGCGAACGCCGAGGATGTCCCGGCCGGCGAAATGATCGCGGTCGCCATCGAAGGCAAGAATCTGGCGCTGTATCACCTCGATAACGGTGAGTTCCACGCGACCGAGAACGTCTGCACCCACCAATTCGCCCTGCTGACGGATGGATGGCTGGAAGACTGCTACATCGAATGTCCGCTTCACGCTGGCCGTTTCGATGTGCGGACAGGCAAGGGGCAAGGCGATCCGATCGATGAGGACGTGCGGGTGTTCCCGGTGAAGATCGAGGATGGGGCGGTGCTTGTGATGGTCTGAGTTGACGGAAGGGGGATTCCAGGGATCGACGGGCGTTCCCTTCCGATGCGGCTGAGCTATGGTACGTGGGACACTGCCCGACGCGGCGTGCGCCTGAGGGGGTAATCTGACCGAGAGACGAGGCATATGAGCCTTTCGCTGACCGTGACGCGGGCCGTGGCGTCACGCCGTGCCCGTACGCGAAACTATGCGCGTAACTACTGGCCGTTCGTGATCCCGGCCGGTATCGTTGTGGCCGCCATCATCGTGTTGCCCTGGGCGTTCACGTTGTTCATGTCGGTTCACGAATGGCGGATCGGCAGCGACCTCGAATTCGTCGGGCTGGCCAACTATCGGCACATGCTGACAGACGAGCGTTTCCTGTGGTCGATTGTCCGGACGCTATACTTCACGGTGCTCGCGACCTTGCTGCCGATGGTGCTCGGCATTGCGGCGGCGGTTTGCTTCCATCGCAGGTTTCCCTTGCGGGGTCTCGCACGGACCATCTTCATCATGCCGATGATGGCGACGCCCGTGGCGGTGGCATTGGTCTGGACCATGATGTTCCACCCGCAACTTGGGGTTCTGAACTACCTGCTCACCTCGGCGGGACTGCCCCCGTTTGCCTGGAGCTATAGCGCCGCCACCGTGATCCCCACGCTGGTCATGGTGGAGACCTGGCAATGGACCCCGCTGGTGATGCTGATCGTGCTCGGTGGCCTCGCGAGCCTGCCGGAGGAGCCGTACGAGGCGGCGCGCCTGGATGGTGCAAGCGCGTGGCAAATGTTTCGCCATATCTCCCTGCCGCTGGTGTGGCCGCACATCATCGTCGCGTTGGTTATCCGCGCCATCGACGCGATCAAGGCGTTCGACACGATCTTCGTCATCAGCAACGGGGGGCCGGGGACCGCTAGCGAAACGATGAACATCTATCTCTATCTACAGGCGTTCTCGTACTACAACATGGGGTACGCGTCGGCGATCGTCGTGGTGTTCTTCGTGCTGATCCTGATGGTCAGCCTCGTGCTGTTCAGCGTCCGCCAGAAATCGGCATGATCGCGCGTCGCATTCGCCGTGCCGTCTCCAATTTCGGGTTTGCGCTCGCGATCCTGGCGCTGATTTCCCCAGCGATCCTGTTCTTCCTGTGGATGCTATCGCTTTCACTTAAGACGGAGGTCGACAACATGGCCTTTCCGCCGGTCTTCATCCCGAACACCATCACGTTCGACAACTTCATTGACGTGTTTCGCAAGAACGACTTTGTTCGGTACGGTATCAACTCGATAATAGTTTCTTTCTCAGCAACCGGGATCGCGCTGCTGCTGGGTGTGCCTGCGGGCTTTGGCATCGCAAAATCGAAGGCAACACGGTCGGCGGCACTCATCATGATCGCGCGGGTGACGCCGGGACTTTCATACCTGATCCCGCTGTTCCTGATCTTTCAATGGTTGGAGCTGACCGGAACGCTGACGCCGCTGGTCATTACTCACGTGGTCATCACGCTGCCCATCGTGGTGTGGGTAATGATCGGGTTCTTTGAGGGGCTGCCGGCGGAACTGGAGGAGGCAGCGCTGGTCGATGGCGCAACAATCTGGCAGGCGTTCCGCTACGTAGCGCTTCCGCTGGCGCGGCCAGGTATCACGGTGGCCACAATCCTCGCGTTCATCTTCAGTTGGAACAACTTCATCTTCGGCGTTGTGCTCGCAGGGCGGACAACGCGAACCTTGCCGGTGGCCATCTACAACGTGCTTACCTTCGAGCAGGTAAGTTGGGGGCCTCTCGCCGCCGCCGCCCTGATCGTGACAGCGCCCGTGCTTGTCCTAACCTTGCTAATGCAAAAAGAAATCGTGGCCGGGTTGACAGCGGGCGGCGTCAAAGGCGGATAGAAAACCCTCCTCCCGGCCTGGAAGGAGGGGGTGCAGCCGTTTGTTAGGCGCTGGCAACTCGGCGGGACGGGGCCTCATGCAACGACCCGGCGCCGCTCTTCTTGGCCGAGCCGGCGGCTTCGGACATGATATTGCGGAGGTCGCGAAGGAACGCGGTCCCCTTGAGGGTACGCTGGACCAGAACACTACGGCGATCCATCGGGTCTACTTTGCGACGGGCCAAGTCGAGTTCGCCAAGCCGATCCAGGGCGCGGGTGATCGCAGGCTTTGAAACGTTGAGGTCTGCGGCGAGGCCGCGCACGGTATGAGCGCCGTCCTGCAAGTAACAAGTTAGGAAAACGCCAAGCTGGCGGGACGAAAGATCCGGACCATCGCGGCGCACCAACGCAACAACTGTATCTCGGAGAATGCCGACCAAATGGTCGGGAGCGGGAGCAGTGGCCATAATCTGTCTATCCTTTCTACTTAGCGACGTCGAAACCGATGTGAATGTCTCGGAGACTCACGCATGAAAGCGATTCGTGTGCACTATCATATAACTGATACAGTAATATCGCGGTGGAGTTTCAACTCATCCCGATTACGTTACCGCTATGATCGACTTCGTTCGATAATCAGATATTTATCTTTCCGGCGTAAGACACTTTACTCGCAATGCATGGAATATGGCTCGGATAGCTTGGGCCTCGCCGCCCTCCGGCCGCGCGGGGCGGGTCGCGTCGTTCCAGCAGTAGACGTCAAAATGCGCCCATGGCTGGCTCGCCGGCACAAAACGCTGAAGGAACAATGCTGCCGTTACCGCACCCGCCATCGGTTTGCTTGAAACGTTGTTGAGGTCGGCGACGGGGCTGTCGAGCCAACTATCGTAACCATCCCACAGGGGGAGCCGCCACATCGGATCGTTCACCGCCGCGCCGGAGTTACGGAGTTGCTCCGCCCAAGCCTCATCGTTGGTAAACAGGGCAGGCAGGTCGGGGCCGACGGCCACCCGCGCGGCCCCGGTCAAGGTCGCGCAATCCACCAGCAACGCCGGGCTTGCCTCGCACGCCTCGTCGAGGAGGTCGCACAGGACGA
>JANXXW010000132.1 GCA_025350425.1 Rhodospirillales bacterium | reverse complement strand
GCAAGCCGATCGTGGCACATATGGCGAATGAACCCGGCGGAATACGCGGCAATGGACGAGGCGGAGGATCGTATGTGGTGGTATCACGCCTTGCATGCGAGGCTGCTCGATGCCCTGCGCGGGACCCACGGCCAGATCCTGGATGCCGGCTGCGGCACCGGCGGTTTCCTGGCGCGACTGCGCGCCAGCACGCCCGACTGTGTCGGCGTGGAATGGTCCGAGGCTGGCGTGACCCGCGCCGCGCGGAAATCCGGGGCGCCGTTGGTGCGCGGCAGTGTCAACGCCCTGCCCTTCTCCGATTCGAGCTTCGGGGCGGTGGTGAGCGCCGACGTGCTGTGCCATGCCGCCGTCACGCCCCGCCTCGCTGTGGCCGAGATGGCGCGCGTGCTGCGGCCCGGCGGCCGGCTTGTGATCAACATGCCGGCCTATGCCTGGCTGCATTCCGCCCATGATCGCCACGTCCACAACGCGCGCCGGGTCACCGCCGGGGTCTTGCGGGGTTGGCTCGATGGCGCGGGGCTCGTTGGCGTTCGGACGCGCTATTGGAACGGGTTGCTGCTGCCTCTGATGGTGATCCAGCGCAAGCTGCTCAATCGTGGCGCCACAGCGTCGGATGTCGCCCCGTTCTCGCCATGGCTGAATGCCACCTTCCAAGGTGTCGCCGCCCTGGAGCGAGGATCGCGGCTGGCGCTCCCGTTCGGCGGCTCCGTTCTCGCCGTCGGAACCCTTCCATGAGCAAGGAATGCGACGTGACTTTGCCCGCGCCGATCGGCCTTTCCATCGTCGTCCCTGTTTACAACGGCGTAGCCACCATCCGGATGCTGGTCGAAGCGCTGGAGGCGCTCAGGCCCGAGGGCGGGCTCGAGATCGTGCTGGTGAACGACGGTAGCCCCGACAACTCGGCCGAGGTCTGCCGCGAACTGGTGGGGCGTGCCAGCGTGCCGATCACCTACGTCGAGCACAGCCGCAACTTCGGCGAGCACAACGCCGTCATGACCGGCCTTCGCGTGGCCCGTGGCAACTACGTCATCACCATCGACGACGATTTGCAGAACCCGCCCGAGGAAGTGATAAAACTATACGACCATGCTCGGCTCGGCGAGTGGGACGTGGTCTACACCCGCTACGTGGTGAAAGAGCACGCGGGCTGGCGGAACCGTGGCAGCTATTTCGCCAACAAGGTGGCCGACCTGCTGCTGGACAAGCCGAAAGGGCTCTATTTGTCCTCGTTCCGTTGCATGTCGGCGATGGCGGTCAACGCCGTCTCGCAATATCGCGGGCCGTATCCCTACATAGATGGCCTGTTGATGCAGGTCACGCAACGCATTGACAGTATCGTGGTGCGCCACCTGCCTCGGCAGGAAGGCCGCTCCAACTACACGCTGAAGCGCTTGGTGCGGCTGTGGCTCAACCTCGCCACCAGCTTCTCGCTGTTCCCGCTACGGCTGGCCACAGTAGCGGGCGCGATCATGGCGACGCTGGGCACGGTGGGCGCGGTGGTGACGATCATAAGCGCGCTGGTAAGGCAGAATTACCCATCCGGCTGGGCCTCGACCATGACAGTCATCCTGCTCGTCTCCGGCGTGCAGTCGATGATCCTGGGCGTGTTGGGCGAATATGTTGGACGCACCTTCCTCTCGGCCAACAACAAGCCACAGGGGACTGTGCGCGTGATTTACCGCAGTGCAGAGGCCGCGGCGGCCGAAATGTCACGATCGGAGGCGGCTTGACTCCGTTTTGGGCCGCTCTCGTGGCGGCGATCTGCACCAGCCTGCTCGGGCAGACGCTTCTCAAGGCCGGTGCCGGTGCCGGGACGTTCGTGGCGCAACTGCTCGATTGGCGCACGCTGCTCGGTCTCGTGTTCTATGGCGGCGCCGCCATGCTCTACATCGTGGCGCTTCGGCGCATCGCGATGTCGGTGGCGCTGCCTTGCACCGCCGTCTCATACATCGCGGCTGCGATGATCGGGCATTACGGCTTCGGTGAACCACTCGGGCCGATGCACGTGGCCGCGATCGGCGTGATCGCGACCGGGGTCGTGATGCTGGCGATCGCCTGATCTGTTGCTGCTCGGAATTTTGGTATTGACCCGCACCTGACACGCGGATGCGGCCAGACCGGCGGCGGTGGCCCTAACCGGCAAGGGCGCTCGGCCGACAACGAAGGAGGTGGGAGCCGGGATCGACCCACGCAGAATTTGAGCCTACGACCTAGTTCGTGTCAAGAACGGAAAGTGAATCCGCACGTTCAAGCATTTGCCCTAGCCGTAAGTGTTTGCCATTGACGACGCCTATCCGATCCCGTGCTCTGTCTGCCACAACGAGCCCGCTCAGGAGAACCACATGCCCCGCCTTCCGACCCGGCTGTCCGCCACGGTGCTGCCTGCCGCCTTGATATTCGGCGCCGTCATGATCGCCGCACCGCAGGCCCGCGCTGCCGGCGACGCAACGATCGCGCTCGACGCCAACATCATCGGCCTCGATCCAGCCGACTTGAACGACAACCTGTCAATGACGGCGACGCGCACCATGCTCCAGGGCCTCTACGGGTTCGACAAGGACATGAAACTGGTGCCTGTGCTCGCGGAGAGCATCGACGCCAATCCCGAGGCGACAGAGTTCGTGGCGCATCTTCGCCACGGGATCATGTTTCACGATGGCGCGCCGTTCAACGCGGCGGCGGTGAAGACCTCGTTCGACCGAGCGGCGAACCCAGAAAACCACCTAAAGCGCGCCAGTCTCTACGCGCCGATCAAATCGACCGATGTGGTGGACGACTACACGGTAAAGATCACACTTAAAGCGCCATTCGGCGCCTTCATCAACAATCTCGCGCATCAGGCCTTCGCCATCTCCAGCCCCAAGGCGATCGCGGAATTCGGCCGCGACCTCGGCCGCCATCCTTCCGGGACCGGCCCCTACAAGTTCGTCTCGTGGTCCACGGACACCATGAAGGTCGTGAAGAACGACAAATACTGGAAACCCGGACTCCCCAAGGTAGACAGCATCACCATCCGCAGCGTACCCGAGAACGGCGCCCGCATCGCCATGCTGCAGGCGGGCGAGGCGAACTACGTCTATCCAATGCCGATCGAACTGGTGAAGGCGTTGTCGAACAATCCGAACCTCGACGTGGTCATCAGCAAGTCGATCTACGCGCGCTACGTGGCGATGAACACGATGAAGAAGCCGTTCACCGACCTGCGCGTGCGGCAGGCGATGAACTACGCGGTAGACAAGAACGCCATGATGAAAGTGGTGTTCGGCGGATATGCGGAGCCGCTGAACTCACCGCTGCCGGACGGGCTTCCCGGCCATGTCAACGAGGGCGGCCCATGGCCGTATGACCCGGCCAAGGCCCGCGCGCTGCTGGCCGAAGCCGGCTACCCCAACGGGTTCGAGACCGTCCTGTGGGGCGGCAACTCAACCATCACGCAACGCGCGATGCAGTTCCTGCAACAGCAATTCGCGGCCGTTGGCGTGAAGGCCGAGGTAGAGCCGCTGGAATCCGGCACCGCGGCCGCGAAGATCTGGTCGGTCACCAAGCCTGAAGATGCCACCACGCTGATGTATTACGCGGCCTGGTCCGCCTCCACCGGCGACGCCGATTGGGGCTTGCGTCCCCTGTTCTACAGCAAGGCGTTCCCGCCGGCACTGTTCAACACCGCCTATTACGCCAACCCCGTGACCGACGCCGCAATCGAGGCGGGGCTCACCTCGGCGGACGCGGGCAAGCGACAGACCGCCTACGACACCGCCCAGGCGCAGATCTGGAAAGACGCGCCCTGGATCTTCCTCGTCTCCGACGAC
>JANXXW010000105.1 GCA_025350425.1 Rhodospirillales bacterium | reverse complement strand
CGGCACGCCGCCCAGATCGTGGTGGGCGCGTGGAGAGACGTCGCTCATGGTGCCACCGCTTCGTCAGGGTTAAGGCCGTAGACGCTGTCCCGTTTAAGCCAGCCACGATAATCGGCAACCTGCATCTCGCACCAGACCGATTTGGCCTCGCAAGACCTGATATGGCCGACCACGCCAGGCTTGAGGAGCGCGACCGCCGCCGCGTCGTCGCTGGCGGAGGCGCGCATCGTTACCGGCTGCGTCGATTTCACCACGAAGCCGCGCCGGCCGACCAGGGTCGCCTGATGCACCCAACCCTTGACGCCGTCCTGGTCCTCGACGAGGCGCCAGACCTCGAATTCCCGCTCAATCCGCACCGGCAGGTCGCGCCGGTGATACACCCAATCGATGGGATAGCGGGTTCCTGGGCCGGCGCGCAGATTGACCTCATCGGACCGCAAGGCCGCCCACCGTGGCAACGGCTGGCCCGTGACCGAGCCCTTCGCCTGTTCGGGCGGCACCGGCGCTTCCTGGGCGGCTGGCGCGGGCACCGCTGCGGGTGCCACGACCGGCGGTGTCGGCTTACCCGCTAGCGTCTTTGGCTTCGTGGAAGCGGCCGCCTTGGCCGGCGCGTGGGGCGGCTGCACGACCGGTGTGGTTTTATGTTTCGGCTTGGCCGTCACCGGATGGCTATGGCCGAGTTCACTCGGGACAGGGGGCAGCCCCGGCGGCCTTTGCGCCAGAGCGGGCGTGGCCAGCAGGGATAAAGCCAGGATCAAGGTTCGCATGACTATACCCTACCTTTTCGCTGAGCCGCGAGGGAGGGGGCGTGACAGGCTAAAGCGTGATGATCTGCCCGTCCCGTATTGTTTCGAGAAACGTGGTCACACCCGCGATCTCGACGCCTTGGGACATGATCTCGCTTTCCAGCGCCACCATGCGCAGGCCGGCCTCACAGACAATCATACGAACGCCTAGCTCGGCCGCGGATTGGCGCAGTTCGCCGATACCCGCGACCCCACGCGCCCGTACCGCGGCATCGCGCCCGGCTTCGGCGAGCGATGACCAGTCCTCCAGCAAGGCACGGCAGCCGTTGTTGGTGGCAAACAGCACCACATGCCGATCCATTGCGGCGGCGCCGGCGGCGAGTACGAAGGCGTAATGCGCCCGTTCATGCGTGCCGGACATCAATAGAATGCCGAGTGGTGCCGTCATCATACGTGCCCGCACGATATGCAATTCGGATCGCGTGGGACGCGGATCGTGTGGAACGAACTTTCCAGCGCGTTCCAGGTCAGTAAACGTCCCGCCAGTGTTTTGCCCACGCCCAATACCTCCTTCAGAACTTCTGTCGCCTGCAGCGTGCCCATCACGCCGGTGACCGCTCCCAACACACCGGCCTCGGCGCAACTTGGCGCCGCTTCGCCGGTGGGAGCTTCCGGGTAGAGGCAACGGTAGCAAGGGAACAGCCCTGCATGCGGCTTGAACACGGAAAGTTGCCCGTCAAATCGTAGCACTGCCGCCGACACGAGGGTGCGCTGTGCCGCGACGCAGGCGTCGGATACCGCGTAGCGGGTGGCGAAGTTGTCGCTGCCGTCGCACACGATGTCGTAGCGCCGGACGAGGTCCATCGCACTCCTCGCGTCGATCCGCAGCGCATGGGTCTCGACCCCGACCTCAGGGTTGATGGCGCGCATCGCCACCTTGGCGGAGGCGATTTTGGCGCGGCCGAGATCGGCGGTGGTATGCGCGATTTGGCGTTGGAGGTTGGACAGCTCCACCACATCGTCGTCCACCAGCCCGATGGTGCCGACACCGGCAGCGGCCAGATAGAGCGCCAGCGGGCTGCCCAGCCCGCCCACGCCCACGATCAGCACACGCGCGGCGCGCAGCCTGGCCTGGCCCGTGCCGCCTACTTCCGAGAGCAGGATATGGCGGGAGTAGCGCTGTATTTCGTCTTCGGTGAAATCAAGGTTCATGGATTCGAGATGGTGATTTCAGTGCTGTTTCGAGGGATCGAACCGCCAGGGGGCGGCGCTTTCCTCGTTGGGATCGATCGCGAGCCGATGTTCCAGTGGCGGAAACGCCCGGCTGCGGCAATCCACGCGGTCGCACAGCCGACAGGATAGGCCGATCCCGACGCGGGAGCGTTGCAGGTCAAGCCCGTCCGCATAGACCACGTCCCCCGCGCGGCCGATCTCGCAACCCATGGCGACAACACGGACCGGCGGCGGCTCGCCCCAACGGGAGGCCGGGCCTGAGAGGGTGCGGGCGAAGCAGAGGAAGGCGGTGCCGTCCGGCAACTAGGCCAACTGCACGCGCACCACGTCAGGGGTCGCGAACGCGGTATGCGGAAGCCAGCGCGGGCACGAGCCGCCGAAGCGTGAGAACGGGAAGCCGGCCGCCGAGAACCGCTTGTCCACGTTGCCGGCGGGGTCCACGCGCAGGAAAAAGAACGGCACGCCACGCGCACCCTCGCGCTGCAATGTGGAGAGCCGGTGCGCCGCCTGTTCGAAGCTGGTGCCGAAGCGTGCCGCCAGCGCGTCCACCTCATGGCGCAGCGCCCGGGCGGCAGCGAGGAAAGGGGCATACGGCATCAGCAGAGCCCCCGCCGCGTAGTTCAGCAGTCCGACGCGCATGATCGCCGCGGCTTCTGGCGAGGATGGGTTGGCGGGTGCCAGTGCCGCCTCCACTGCCTCCCGCGCCTCCAGCAGCATGAGTTGGAACGCCATCTGGAAGCCCCGGCTTTCGCGCGGCAGCGTCTCGGAGAGTTCCAGCAGTCGCGCGCCGGGGTCGAAACGGCGCAGGCTGCCGGCGAGCGGGCCGACGCGGACCCGTAGCGCATGGGTGCGTCGCAGGCGTTCGGCGATGGCGTGGTTCAGCTCGGAAGGGGCCGCTGCCAGTTCTATGCCGATGGCTTCGGCCACGCTTTCGAGGCCGGCGAAATGGTTGCCGCGGTCCTGGAAGAAGTCCCGTGTCTCCTCGGTCGGCAACAGGATGCGCCGGCCACTGGGGAGTGCGATGCCGCTGGAGTCCTCGCGCGCCACCCGCCACGCGCGATACAGCGCCAGCATCGCCCGCGCGGCGGCCGGGGCGCTCCCGGCCAGCACCTGCACCTCGGCCTCCGGCACCTCCTCGATGCCCAGCAACGGGTCGGACAGCACCTCCCGCAACCCGGCTTCGATCTGGTGCTCCGCCTGTCCCGACAGCGCGGCCAGATCGACCTGCAACGTCGCGCCCAGCTTCAGCAGCAGCGAAGCGGTGACCGCGCGCTGGTCATGCTCGATCAGGTTGAGGTAGCTCGCCGACACGCCCAGCCGGACCGCAAGCGCCTGCTGCGTCAGCCGCTGCTCGCTCCGGAGCCGCCGGATGGTGCGGCCGATGAGGGGACGGGCCATTTACAACCTTTACATATTTACAAGCTTTACAGTGAAGCCAACAACCGCTTTCGAAGCTAAGTCACGCATTCCGAGTGGTCGTTCGCATGTGCAGTGTCAATACTTGACTTATGGGCGCAGTTGCCGCCGACCGAACAGGAGACATCGACATGAACGCCATCACCGGTCCCGAACGCTTCGAGGGCATCCGTCGCGATTACTCGCCAGCCGAAGTCGAGCGTCTCGCCGTCTCGTTCCGCATCAAACACACACTGGCTGAAAACGGCGCACGGCGTCTGTGGAGCCTGTTGCACAGCGAACCGTTCATCAACACGCTCGGCGCGCTGACCGGAAACCAGGCGGTCCAGCAGGTCAAGGCCGGGCTGAAGGCGATCTATCTTTCCGGCTGGCAGGTGGCCGCCGACGCCAATACCGCCGGGACGATGTACCCCGACCAGTCGCTGTATCCGGTAAACTCGGTTCCTGAGGTTGTGAAGCGCATCAACAACGCGTTGC
The DNA here is from genome assembly GCA_025350425.1 of Rhodospirillales bacterium. Taxonomy (GTDB): domain Bacteria; phylum Pseudomonadota; class Alphaproteobacteria; order Acetobacterales; family Acetobacteraceae; genus JANXTF01. Next base: position 2,108 of record JANXXW010000105.1, on the reverse strand, counting down.
GCCGTTCGGACCAGATCGCCCACATGGAAGGCGAAGGCGACACGACGCAGTGGATGGCGCCGATCGTGGCCGACGCCGAGGCCGGCTTCGGCGGCGCGCTCAACGCCTATGAGTTGATGCGTGCCATGATCGAGGCGGGCGCCGGCGGCGTGCATTTCGAGGACCAGCTGGCGAGCGAGAAGAAGTGCGGCCATCTCGGTGGCAAGGTTCTGGTGCCGATCAGCCAGCATATCCGCACCCTGAATGCGGCCCGTCTTGCCGCCGACGTGGAGGGCGTGTCGACGGTGCTGCTGTGCCGCACCGACGCCGAGAGTGCGCAGCTACTGACCGCCGACGTGGACGAGCGCGACCGTCCGTTCATCAGCGGCGACCGGACGCCTGAAGGCTTCTTCCGCATCAAGCCGGGCGTCGGCAAGGATTACGCGATCGCGCGTGGCCTCGCCTACGCACCGTACGCCGATCTGCTTTGGTGGGAGACGTCTGACCCCGACCTCGGCGACGCGCGCCGCTTCGCCGAGGCGATCCACAAGGAGTTTCCGCGCAAGCTGCTGTCCTACAACTGCTCGCCGAGCTTCAACTGGAAGCGCAAGATGAGCGAGGCCGACGCGGCGAAGCTCCAGATCGAGCTGGGCGCGATGGGCTACAAATTCCAGTTCATCACGCTGGCCGGCTTCCACAGCCTGAACCTGTCGATGTTCGAGCTGGCCCGCCAGTACCGTGAGCGCGGCATGGCGGCGTATTCCGAGCTGCAACAGGCCGAGTTCGCGGCCGAGAAGCATGGCTACACCGCGACCAAGCATCAGCGCGAAGTCGGCGTCAGCTACTTCGACGCGGTCGCCACGGCGGCCTCGGGCGGCCGCAGCAGCACCACCGCGATGGCGCACAGCACCGAGACCGCACAGTTCCACGACGCACCGGCCCTGGTTGGCGTGGCCGCCGAATAACCACCCCGAACAGGAGAACGACGATGTCCGACGATAATTTCGACGACGGCCTGGTGCACAGCCACACATGGGCCGCCGAGGCTACCGCCGAGGCGACGGTAAAGCCGCTCATCGCCGACGCTGACGGCGCCCGCACCCCGAGCACGGTCCATCAGGACGAACACGTGTTGCCGGGCTGATCGACTCTGGGCCTCTTCCCGCCCCCCACGGATAGGGGGCGGGGAGAGGTCAGTCCGCCAGGGCAGGGGCGAAAGGACGCAGCACGACACTCGCCACGTCACCCCTGAGCACTTCGGTCACGGTGTCGCCGTCATTGCGCTTGAACTTCAGATCGAATGCCTGGTCGCCAACCACGATGTTGTGGAGAACCAGTTCTGGAAGCCACGCGGGCAAGACGGGATCGACGTACAGCTTGCGGTTGGAGGCATCTGCCTCCGCGCCGACAATGGCTTGGGTGAACGCGAAGACCGAGCCTGCCGCCCAGGCCTGCGGCACGTTGACACCCAGATACTGCACCGGGAAGTTCGTTTCCTCCCGCCCGATGCCGGCATAAAGTTCCGGCAACTGGTGGAAGGCGAAGAAGCTTCCCGCGCCACTGACGGCACGGGCCACGCGGGCCGCCTCCGCAGCGAAGCCGTAGCGTTTCATGCCGAGCGCGATCAACGAGTTGTCGTGCGGCCAGACCGAGCCGTTATGGTATGAGTATGGGTTGAAAGCGCGGTGCTTGTCCGACAGGGTACGTATGCCCCAACCGCTGAACATGTCCGGCGCCATCAACCGGTCCACGACCTGCTTGGCACGCGCCGGCGGGATAAGTCCGGCCCAGAGGCCGTGGCCCACGTTCGACGCGACAGACAGAACCTGCTTCTTTTCGCCGTCCAGCGCAAAAGCGTAGAAGCCCGTCTCGTCGCTCCAGAATGCCTCATCGAATTTGGCCCGCAGGTTCGCGGCCTTGTCGCGCAGGCCGCGGGCGCGTTCCGCCTTGCCCAGGACGTCATAGATCTCGGCCATGCCAACCCAGCCGGCATAAACGTAGGCTTGCAACTCGATCAAGGCCTTGGGGCCCTTGACGCAGCTGCCGTCCGGATAGAGCACGCCGTCCGCGCTGTCCTTCCAGCCGACGTTCTCGTAGCCCGCGCCGGACCGGGTGCCATACTCCTGGAA
>JANXXW010000053.1 GCA_025350425.1 Rhodospirillales bacterium | reverse complement strand
ATCCAACGGTACGGGTTGATACGGGGGATGTCGGCGCGGCGGAGACAGAGGTCGACACTGGCGGCACCGGCCTCCAGCGCAGTCGCGGCGTTGTCGAAGGCGGAGGCGCCGGCGCCGAGCACGCCGATGCGGGCCCCGGCCAGAGCCGCGAAGTCGATGTCCTCGGCGGTGTGAGAGAAGCGGTCGCGCGGGATGCCGGCCACGATGAACGCGGGGATTTCCCAGCGGCCGCTGCCCTCGATGCCGGTCGCGAGCACCACCTTGCGGGCATACCGAATTTGCTCCCCGGCGGGAGTGCGGAGGATCAGCTTTATCAGGCCGTCCTCGGGCGTGACGGCGATGACATCGGCATGGTTGGTGATGGGGATGCGGGTGACCTGGCGGAACCAGTCGAGGTAGGCCTGCCAGTGGTCGCGCGGGATTTTGCTCAGGGTGGCCCATGCCTCGGCGCCGAAGCTGGCCTCATACCAGGCGCGCGGCGTGAGGCTGGGGATGCCGAGATCAGGCCCGGTGACGTGCTTGGGGGTGCGCAACGTGATCATGCGCGCGAACGTGACCCAGGGGCCTTCCTGACCGGAGGCCGCGCGGTCGAACACCTCGATATTGCCGATCTTCTCGCGCATCAGGCCAAACGCGGTGGAAAGGCCGCCCTGGCCGCCGCCGATGATGGCGACATCGAGCACGCGTTGGCCGGCGTGGTGGCGGGCCGGAATCCAGGCATGGGCGGGATAATCGGCAAAGGCCAAGTCTCGCCGGACGAAAGTTTCCAACTCCGGCAGCGACGTCGCGATGGGTGGCAGGCCGTCGCCTTGGAAGTCTGGTCCGTCCATCGTGGTTCCTGTCTCAGGCCATTGCATGCATACGCTTGTGAGCGTGCCACGGTTCGGTGCTGGGTGGGAGAGCAAGTGCGGACGAATTTGGACTGACGTGAGACGTGGCGGGCGGGCCGATCGCTGACGCGCTGTATGAAGCTGTGCAGGGCGGCGATCTTTATCTGGAGACATCTCCGATCAGGGCGCGGCGGGCGGGGTCGGCTTCCGGCACGGCGGCGAGCAGCTGCTGGGTGTAAGGCTGTTGCGGGCGATCACAGATATCGGTGGTCGAACCGACCTCGACGATCTCCCCGCGCAGCATCACCGCGACCCGATTGCAGAAGTAACGAATCACGCCGAGATCATGGCTGATCAGGATGAACGTAAGGTTAAGCTTCGGCTGAAGGGCGAGGAGGAGGTCAAGAACCTGGCCTCTCAGTGTGACGTCGAGCGCCGAAGTGGCCTCGTCGAGAATGACGAGGCGGGGATCGGTGGCGAGCGCGCGCGCGATGACGATGCGCTGGCGCTGGCCGCCACTGAAGGCATGAGGGTAACGCTGAGCAGCGTCGGCTGGCAGGCCGACCATGGCGAGCAATTCGCCCACCCGCGCGCGGAGGCGGTCGCCAGAGAGGATGCGGTTCACCAGCAAGGGCTCGCCGACGCACTGGCCGATTGTCATGCGCGCGTTAAGGGATGCGAAAGGATCCTGGAATACCATGCGCATCTCGCGATGCACGTGGCGCAACGCGGGGCGGTCCATGGTCGCCAGATCGGCGGTGCGGCCGGCGCGGTCGGTGTAGCGGACGGAGCCTGAAGTGGGACGGAGAACCTGGATGATGCAGTTGCCGAGCGTGGTCTTGCCGGAGCCGCTTTCACCGACGATGCCGAGGTTCTCGCCCTCGAACAGGTCAAAGCTGACGCCGCGCAGGGCGAGGATGGGAGGCTTGGGCTTGGTGAACAGAGTGGCCTGGGCCGGGTAAGTGAGGGTGACGCCAGAGACTTCGAGCAGGCGCGGGCCGGGATGGATGTCGGCGCGGGCCGGCGGCGGCGCCATGCCGAGTTTCTTGGACGCGGCGAGCAGCGTCTTGGTGTAGCTGTGATGGGGATCGGCAAACAATTCGCGCACCGGCGCATGCTCGACCACCTGGCCGCGATGCATCACAAGCACGTCGTCGGCGATCTGCGCCACCACTCCCATGTCGTGGGTGATGAACAGGATGGCGAGGCCGTTCTCGTCCTGCAGGCGCTTGAGCAGTTTCAGGATCTCGGCCTGCGTGGTGACATCGAGCGCCGTGGTGGGTTCGTCGGCGATGAGCACGCGGGGTTCGCAGGCGAGGGCCATGGCGATCATGGCGCGCTGGCGCATGCCGCCGCTGAACTCAAATGGATAACGCTCGGCGGCGGATACCGGATCGGGGATTTCGACCTGGCGCAACAGGTCGATCGCGCGTTTGAGGGCGGCTCGCTTGGACAGCATGCCATGCGCCACCAGGCCCTCGGCGATTTGCCAGCCGATACGGTGGATCGGGCTGAGCGAGGTCATGGGCTCCTGGAACACCATGGCGATGTCACGGCCCCGAATGGCGCGGATCTGGCGGCCACGCGGAGGCATTTTTGCCAGGTCGACGGGTGGGCCGCCGTCACGGGGGTAATACAGCATCTCGCCTGCGACGATGCGGCCTGGCGGATTGACGATCTGGAGGATGGAGCGCGCCGTGATCGACTTGCCGCTGCCGCTTTCGCCGACGATGCAAAGAGTGCGGCTCCGGCGCAGGGTGAAGCTGATATCGTCGACGGCGCGGAGCGTGATCGGGCCGAGCAGGTAATGGGTGCTGAGACGGCGGACCTCGAGCGCCACGTCCGCGTGCGGGTCGGGGCTAATGTGCATGAGGGTCGGCCGCGTCGCGCAGGCCGTCGCCGAGGAAGTTGAGCGCCAGCACGGTTATCGCCACCGCGACTCCGGGCAGCAGGAGCCAGGGGGCGGTGGCGATGGAGTGGATGTTCTGCGCTTCTTCCAGCAGGGCGCCCCAACTGATGGCCGGCGGCTGGAGCCCAAGTCCGAGGAAGCTCAGCGCGGTTTCGGCGAGGATCATGAGTGGGATGGCCAGGGTGACGGAGGCGATGATGTGGCTGGTCATGGCGGGGAGCATGTGCCGGAAGATGATGCGCGGACGGCTGCATCCGTCGAGGAACGCGGCGGTGACGAAGGTGTCGGACCGCAGCGCCAGGAAGCGCCCGCGCACGACCCGCGCGAGTTCGGTCCAGCCGATCAGGGAGATGATCAGCGTGATCATGAAATAGGTCTTCACCGGCGACCAGTGTTTCGGCAATGCCGCGGCAAGCGCCAGCCAGATGGGGATGGTGGGCAGCGAGATGATGAACTCGATCAAACGCTGCACCACCCAGTCGAGCCGCCCGCCGAAATAGCCGGATGCGCCGCCGATGATGACGCCAAGGAGAAGTGAGCAGGTGACGCCGACGAGCCCAATGGAAAGCGAAACGCGGGCGCCATAGGCGATCCGGCTCAGCATATCCCGGCCGAGGCGGTCGGCGCCGAGCAGGAAGGCGGTCTCACGCGGATTGACCGGGCCGAACAGGTGGATGTCGGACGGGATGACCGTCCAGAGCTTGTAGGGGTCGCCGTGGACGAAGAAGCCCAGATAGACCTTACGGGAACGGTCCGGAACGTAGGTCACGGCAAGCGTATCGGGGTCGCGCGTGAGACGGACCGCATTGACGTAGGGACGCGGGATCACCGAGCCGTCGAAGATATGCAGCATCTGCGGCGGATGAAACACCAGGCGGGCGTTCGCCTTGTCCGGATCGAACGGAGCCACCGGCTCGGCGAACAAGGCGACGAGGTAGATGAGGATGGTGAGCACGAGCGACGCCATCGCGACCTTGTGGCGACAAAAGCGCAGCCACATCAGCCGCGCCTCGGAGGCGGTAGCAAGGCGCGACACCGCGCGGTCGGGCAGCCCAGCCGCGGTGACGCTCATTGAAAGCGTATCCGGGGGTCGAGCAGGGCGAGCAGGATGTCGGACAGCAGCGTGCCGACCAAGGTAAGCAGGCACAGCAGCAGCAGGAACGCGCCGGCGAGATACTGGTCCTGCGACAGCAATGCCTGCAACAGCAACGGCCCGGCCGTGGGTAGGTTGAGCACGATGGAAATGATGACGGAGCCGGAGACGAGATGCGGCAGCACCCATCCGAGCGTGCTGACGAACGGGTTCAACGCGATGCGGATGGGATAGCGGAACAACAGCGTGAACTCGGACAATCCCTTGGCGCGCGCGGTGTCGACGTAGGGCTGGTGCAACTGGTCGATGAGATTGGCGCGCATGATACGGATCAGGCTGGCAGCTCCCCCGGTGCCCAGGATCAGCATCGGTATCCAGAGATGCGCTGCGAGATCGCCCACGCGTCCGAATGACCAGGGCGCGTCCAGGTATTCGGGAGAAAACAACCCGCCGAGATCGGTGTGAAACACCGTGACCCCGACATACATCAGCGTAAGGGCGAGCAGGAAGTTCGGCACCGCAAGGCCGATGAAGCCGAGCATGGTGACGATGTAGTCGCCCCACGTGTAGCGGCGCACGGCGGAGTAGACGCCGATTGGCAGCGCGATCGCCCAGGTGAACAGCAGCGTCGCGAAGGAGAGGATCAGCGTAAGGCCCATGCGCTCGCCGATCAGCGAACTGACCGGCTGCTGCCATTTGAACGAAAAGCCGAAATCGCCCTGCGCCACGCTGCTGATCCAGCGCACATACTGAACCGGCAGGGATTGATCGAGGCCGTAGCGGTGGCGCAGTTCGGCCAGCATCGTGTCGTCCACGGTCTCGCCGGACGCGGCGAGGGCGGCGGCGTAGTTGGACGCGAAATCACCGGGCGGCAGCTTGATCAGCACGAACACCGTGACCGATACGAGAAAGATGAAGGGGATCATCCCAAGCAGCCGCCGCGCGATGAAGCGTCCCATCCGTTATCGGCCCTGACTGTCGTTGGTGGCCCGTGTCACGGCGCGAAGAAATATTGCTGCGGGAGCGTCGGGCCGGGGTGGGCATAGTTAAAGCTATTGGGCATTTTCTCCGGCACGTTCATGAGTTTGACGTTACGAACGCCGAAAGTGGTGAGGCCCTGGACGGTGCCCATCACGTCGAACGCGTCGGCGGCGGAGGCGAGGATTTGTTTGAACAGGCTGGTGGCCTGCTCGGGGGTTTTTGCCTGCTTCCACTCGTCCCATAATTTCAGACGTTGTTGCATGCTGGCACTCGGCGCCTCGCCCAATTTGCCGCCGCTTTCATACCACTTCACCCATAACAGGCTTTGACGGCTGTCGATCATGCTGGTGCTGAGCCAGATGCGTGGGTCCGTGGTCGGGTCGAACCCGCCTGGCGCCGGCATCACGCCGATATCGTAATCGTTGGTCTGCGCGCGGGCGTAGAACAACGAGCGCTCTTCGGAGTTGATGCCGAGGTCGATGCCGATCTCGGCCCATTGCTTCTTGACAAGCTGCATCGTGTCGATCGACGCCGGATCGACCACCATCACGTCGGCGGTCATGAACACCTTCGAGCCGTCGGGATAAAGCCGGAAACCGTTGCCGTCGCGCTTCACCAATCCAAGGCCATCGAGGATCTTGTTGGCGCCGGCAACATCGCGCACGGTGAATTGTGTCGCCAGCCTCTCGTTGTAGAACGGGTCCTGCGGCAGCGGCGACGTCTGCCAGGGCTTGCTCTGGCCGAGGAATACGATCTCGTTGATCTCGTCGCGATCCATGCCCAGCGAAAGCGCCTGGCGGAAATCCCTGTCGTTGACGAGCTTGCGGAGTTGCGGGTTCTTGTTGGTTTGGTTGATGTAGATCGTCTCGGCGGTCGAGTCTGTGGTGGTGGTCGCGACCAGCGTGTAATGCCCTTCGGCCGCGTGCTGCGCCAGGACAGGCTTGTTGTTGATGGTGTTGATGTGACGGACCTGCAGATCAAGCTGGCCGCCGATCGCAGCAAGGACGATGGACTGGATGTCCGAGATCACCTTGAAGTTGATGGTGTCGATATACGGCAACTGGTTGCCGGCAGTATCTATTTCCCAGAAGTATGGATTGCGCTTCAGAATTACTTGCTGCGAGCTGCCGGTATACGGGGTGGCGATGATCCATGGGTCGAGCGTGGGACGATCGATGTTGCCCCAGCGCGCAGGGATCTCGATGTCACCGCATTTTTGGCGCAGCAGCGTGGCCCAGTCCGGCTGGCCGCTCTGCTTCAACAGGTCGCCGATGGCAGGGTTGTACTTGGGCACGAACTGGGCGCAGTATTTTTTCTGATACAGCACCGCGTGCTGACCCAACGGCGTGGCGAGCACACGGGGAAAATTGAGGTAGGGACCGGCGAAGATCAGCTTCACCGTGTTGGCGTCGATCTTCTCGGCCTTCATGCGCTGACCGTTGATGACGTATTGCGAGGGCGCGCTGGCGAAGAACTGCGGGTCCGGTAACAGATCGTTAACAAAGAACGTGACATCGTCGGCGGTGAAGGGCGTGCCGTCGGACCATTTGGTGCCGGGGCGGAGATGGAAGATATACTCAGACCCGTCGGCGCTGCGCGTCCAATCGGTGGCGAGGTTTGGGAGGATGTCGGTATAGTCCGGCGTCCAGCGGGTAAGGCCCTGGTTGCCAACCATCTTGAGGATGGCGTTATGGTCGGCGTCGCCGCGCAGGGCGGATCGCAACGTGCCGCCGTAGCGGCCAACATTGGCCTGAGGTTTCACGATCTCGGGCTCGGACGGCAGGCGTTCGGCGACCGGCGGAAGCTTGCCTTGCTGAACCAGCTCCGCGAGTGCCGGTGCCTCGTGGTAATCGGCAGCCAAGGTTTGGGTGATGGGTGCCGCGAGTGGCAGCATCAGGGATGCCGCGATCAGTGTTCTTTTCATCGTTCCGTCCCATTGCCACACTGCGGCGGCTTATTTCTTTATTGAACAGGCATCGATCAAAGCACGAATATAGCCGTAGCAGAACGCAAACGCGACACCTTCGGGATCGCGGCCGTCGATGTGCGGCACGTGGTCCGGCATCAGCATGTAGGGGTAGCCGAGTTCGGCGTAGAGGGCGACGGAACGGGCCATGTCCATGCTGCCCTCGTCGGGAAACACCTCCATGAAATCTAGCTTGCGGCCACGAATGTTACGAAAATGAACGTTGAAGATCTTCTGGCGCTCGCCGAACCAGCGGATCACGTCGAATATCTCGCGGCCGGGATCGTCCAGCATCTCGCCGATGCTGCCCTGGCAGAAGTTGAGGCCGTGATACGGGCTCTCGCGCATGAGCACGAAGCGCTTCATGCCCTCGACGGTGCCCAGCACCCGGGTGACGCCCTTGTAGCCCGGCGGCGTGTAGGGGTCGTGAGGGTGGCAGGCGAGGCGCACCCGGGCGGCGGCGGCGGCGGGCACGACGTGACGCAGGAAATGGTCGATGCGATCCCAGTTCTCCTCCGCGTCGAGTACGCCGGCCGGGCCGGGGGCCGCGTCGGGGTCCGCGCGATCCCACCGCCAAGCGGCATTGCGGGAGCCGCCCCGGCCTAATTCGGGAGGGGTGCGCGGAATACCGATAATGTTGAGATTGTATTTGACCGCGGGAATGCCGGCTTCGCCCACGCGCTCGATGAGGCGGCAGATCGAATCGATCTCGCGTTGGCGTTCGGGTTCCTTCGCCAACAGGATATTCGGGCTTTGCTGCTTCTCGATCGGCCGTGACGAGAGTGGGAGTTGCACCATGTCGAGCGACAGACCGAAACCGGAAATGTGGTCGCGGTGACGCTGGATGGCATCGAGCGTCCAGTCATGCGGATTGCCCGGTGGATCGACACAGACATGGGTGACACCGAGTTGTGCCCACACGCGATAATCCTGATCGTCCCGCGGTGCGATCTGCGTCCCGAGCTGCATGGGGCTTCTTCCTGGCCAGCGTTCCGGTCAGCCTCCCACACGATATCGCTACCATGCAACAGGGAGGTAGTGGCGCATGGAGATCGTCGACAGCCGGGTTCGCGTGTTCTCCCCTATTTCGATTGAGGTGAAGGATGGCGACGGCTACTCGCATCCTGGCAAGCCGCGCCGCGTGCGGGTGCCTTGGTGGCCATCCAGGCGAACGATGGCGGCGAGGGCCATTGCCTGGCACCGAAGTTCTTTGGTCGGCCTCGGCTGCATCCCGCTGGGTCACTTCGTCCGTTTGCTCGATTCTGTGCTGATTTCCAGGGCTTGCGACGTGGAGTTGGTGTTATGTCGCGGCTATGTCGTTGCAGAAAATTCTTTGTTGTATGGTTCTGCTGACGTTGGGGGCCTGTGCTTCCGGACAGTCCAGCCTGCATGGCTCAGGGTCCTCCACCCGGCAGGCCGGGCTGGAATGTGCCCCGTTCGCGCGCGAACTGTCAGGGATTGCGCTCTACGGCGATGCGGATAGCTGGTGGGAGGGGGCTCGGGGCCGGTATGGGCGAGGGCAACAACCGATGCTGGGGGGCGTGCTCGTGTTCCAGCGCTCGGCACGGCTGCCGTCGGGGCATGTGTCGGTGGTCTCTCGTGTGATCGGAGCACGACAGATTGAGGTGGTCCAGGCGAACTGGATACGGGGCATGGTGGACGAGGACCAGATGATCGTAGACGTTTCCGGAGATAACGACTGGAGCGCCGTGCGCGTCTGGTATCCGCCACTCGATCAACTCGGTGCACATACGTATGAGACATACGGGTTCGTACTGCCGGCACGGCCAGCGACCCGTGCCGAACTGAAACTGGCGACTCAGCCAGCCATAAGGCTGGGGATGATGTCGCGAGGCCGCGCGCCCCCCCGCGCCCGACTTGCCGGCGGATAGGCGGCGGTCCACCCCACCGAAACATTGCTTGCATCGAAAGCCCCGGCGCGCCACATCTCCCACCATGGGGATCAACCAAGAAGCAGGCGATTGCTTCTGGATGAGGCTCTCATTTGGAGGAAGCCATGGGTAGTTTCAGCATTTGGCACTGGATGGTGGTGCTGCTGGTCGTTCTTCTGCTTTTCGGGAGCGGCAAGGTCAGCCATCTGATGGGCGACTTCGCGAAGGGCATCAAGTCTTTCAAGAAGAATATGGCTGATGATACGGACGCCTCGATGGAGGCTGGTGCCGACAAGCCGGCTGGGTCGATCGCGGCTCCTGGTGTTCATGCCAGCGCGCCTGTGAATCAGACCACGGGCACCAATCGCAGCTGACGACGCCATGTCGGCCTGGGCTGTCGCCGCTACCATCGCGGGAAATTTAATGGCAGTTCGGGCCGGATGCCACGGCATACCGGGATCGGTGTCCGTGAACATTTCTTCTTGGGTTAAGAGTAAGTGAGGCCGGTTGCCTTACTGATGGACATCGAGGGCACTACGACCTCGATAGCCTTCGTGCATGAGACGTTGACCGCCTATGCCCGGGCACGGATGGCGGCATTCCTGGCGGACAATGCCGGGGACGACGCGGTGGCACACGAGTTAGCAGAGATAAGGCGCATGGAGCCGGATGTTCCGGAACTTGCGACGCTGCTGGCCTTGATGGACCGCAATTCCACGTTAACGCCTTTGAAGACTTTGCAGGGTATGATCTGGCGGGCAGGCTATGCCGCCGGCGACCTGCACGGAGGGATTTATCCTGATGCCGCGTCGGCCTTGCGGCGATGGTCGACCATGGGCTTGCGGCTATACGTATATTCCTCTGGCTCGGTCGAGGCCCAGAAACTGATGTTCAAGCATTCGGCCGCAGGCGATCTGGTGCCCTTGTTCAGCGCCTTTTTCGATACGGGTGTGGGCAGCAAGCGTGAACCGGAAAGTTATGGCCGGCTGGCGCTCGGCATGCACCTGCCGCCGAATGAGATGCTGTTCCTCTCGGCTGTCGAGAAAGAACTCGATGCAGCCGCAACAGCTGGTTTTAGGACCTGCCAGCTTGTGCGAGAGAGTGATGGAACAATCGCATCGGATCGTCATGACACTGCTCGTAACTTCGCCGAGATCAGGGCTATTTCGACCTGAACCACGCGGCGTCGTAACGTTGGCTCGCACAAATGGGGGATAATTTGCATCATCTCGCGGCTTCGCCCGAAACCATCCGGTGGGGCATCTTCGCGGCGGATATTCCTCCGGTGCTAACCGTCCGCTCCGGCGAGACGGTCGAAATCGAATGCGTGACAGGCGGCCCGGACGTCATGCCGCCCGCAAGTTCCGGCTTCGTGATCCCGCCCGCCTTGGCCGCGGTTCATGCCTCCACCATGCCGCGCGCGCCTGGCCATCTCATCACGGGTCCGGTCGCGATTGAGGGCGCCATGCCCGGCGACACGCTGGAGGTGCGGATCGACCGCATCGAGTTCGGCACGGATTGGGGCTTTTGCGGGTTCCGTCCCCTGGCCGGGACACTCCCCGAGGATTTCCCGGAACGCTTCCTGACGCATATCCCGATCGATCGCGAAGCTCGCACCTGTCGCCTGCCGTATGGGGTGGAGTTGAAGCTTGAGCCGTTCTTCGGCGTCATGGGTGTAGCGCCGCCAGCGAATTACGGGACGATTTCGACGATCCAGCCGCGCGAGCACGGCGGCAACCTGGACAACAAGGAGGTGGGCGCCGGTTCATCGCTATTTTTGCCGGTATGGGCGCCAGGTGCCTTGTTCTCCTGCGGCGACGGGCACGGCGTGCAGGGTGACGGCGAGGTGTGCATCAATGCCCTGGAAACCTGCCTCACTGGCACGTTCACCTTCGTTTTGCACAAGCAGAACGCGACGCCGATGCGATATCCGCGTGCCGAGACGGCGACTCACTTCATCAGCATGGGTATGAACGAGGACCTGGATCTCGCCATGAAGCAGGCCTTGCGCGAAATGATCGCCTTCATTTGCGCCCGCAGCAATCTGTCGCGTGAGCAGGCCTATCAGTTCTGCTCGCTGGCGGTGGATTTCCATGTCACGCAAACCGTCAACGGCGAGAAGGGCGTGCACGGGATGCTTCGCCGCGGACTGCTGTTCTGACACTGCTCACTACATCTTGCGGTCACACTGAGAGTTGTCCACAAATTTCTGCGGCAAAGGGCATTTGTGCGATTGAGTGTGTGATACATCGCTTCTACCTTATCTGGTAGCAAACGAGACTGAGGGAGCCAGATATGGACTGGAACGACGAGAGCATCGGCCGGCTCCGGCAATTCTGGACAGACGGACATTCCACGGCTGAGATCGGTCGGCGCATGGGCGTCACGAAGAACGCGGTGGTTGGAAAAGCACATCGGTTGGAGCTGCCCGCCCGCCCTTCGCCGATCCGCCGCGCGGTTGGCGGTTGCATACCACCCCGGTCGGCCACGCCTCGGCGCACGGTTGGTTTCACCCTGCCCCCATTGTCCGGAGCCCAAGCGGCGCCCGTATCGGCCCCAGCACCCAGCATCACGCCGGTTGTTCGCGTAACTGTCCTGCCGGTACGCCCAGCCGTTGTCGCCCCTGCGCTGCGTGCCGTCTCTTCGCGAAGCACGCGCTCCGTGCCGTGTTGCTGGCCAATCGGCGAACCCGGGACAAAAAGCTTTCGTTTCTGTGACGCGGATGCGGGTGGCGGGAAGCCGTATTGCGCCGAGCACGCCCAGATCGCCTATGTGCGGGTGCGCGATCGCCGTGAGGAGGCCGCGTAGAGCAGTCGTCGCGCTTGGGTTGGCGCGCGTAAATTTTTCTTGCGTCCATCCCCGTGTGCTATGCACGGGAGCGTGCGGTCCCAAGCCCTTGCCGTTTTCTACTTCGGGCGTTACGCCATGCTTATAGGTCCTGGTGCTGAATGCCTGAATTATCTCAAGTTCAACGAACCGCCCCGCACTCGGCGCTTGATGCGGACGCTGTGCGCGCTGCCTACAAGCGGTGGGCAGGCGTCTATGACGCTGTCTTCGGTGGCGTATCCGCCTGGGGACGGCGGCGCGCGGTTGCTGAAGTGAACCGCCTGCCCGGAACCCGGGTGCTGGAGGTGGGGGTCGGCACCGGGCTGGCGCTGCCACATTATGCTCCAGACAAACGTATCACGGGCATTGATTTGTCCACGGAAATGCTCGCTTTGGCGCGCCAGCGGGTTCGTGCCGACCGTATTTCCAATGTTGATGGCCTGCACGAACTGGATGCCGAAGCGACCGGGTTCCCGGATGCGAGCTTCGATATCGCGGTCGCGATGTTTGTGGCGTCGGTGGTGCCGAATCCACGCCGCCTGTTGGGCGAGATCCGCCGTGTGGTTCGTCCGGGTGGCCATATCCTGTTCGTTAACCACTTCGCAGCTGAGCGCGGTCCGCGATGGTGGGTTGAACGGGCCTTGGCGCCCGCCTCGCGGAAGCTTGGCTGGCATCCGGATTTTTCGGTCGCCGGCTTGTTTACCGACCAGGAACGTCGGGCGGCAACGTTCACCTCGGTACCGCCCGCCGGACTGTTTACTCTCGCGCATTTGCCGAACTGAGTGCCCCCGACGTCGTACCTCCACACGGCTCTTGATCTGGACGAGACGGTCGGTTACGCCCCATTCGCCGTGGTGCGGGAAAGCCCGTCCTGCGGAATTTCAATGAGATGGATTGGTCGATGATGTATCTCCCGCAGCCCGTATCGAGGCTGGTCTCCCGGATTGCCGGCGGTGTTGCTGTGCTTGCAGCCAACACCTCCTTCGCCCTGGCTCAGACACCGCGCAACTGGGAAATCGGCATGCAAGCCGCCCACAGCCCGGTGAAGCAAGGCATCGCTTCGCTGCACGAGCTGGTCATGGTTATCATCACGGTGATCACCATTTTCGTTGCGGGATTGTTGGTGTACGCATCCTGGCGGTTCAGCGCCAAGCGTAATCCGGTCGCCAGCCGGACCAGCCATCATACTGCGCTGGAGGTCGCCTGGACCCTTATTCCGGTGCTTATTCTGGTGGTGATCGCCATCCCGAGTTTCCGCCTGGTTTACTTCGAGGATCGCACCCGCGATGCCGACATGACCATCAAGGTGACCGGTCACCAGTGGTATTGGGAATACACCTATCCCGACACCGACGGGACCGACTTCACCAGCCGCATGATCGCCACGGAGGATCTGAAGCCGGGTCAACTGCGGCTACTCGACGTCGACAACCAGCTTGTCCTGCCCGCAGGCAAGAACATCCGTATCCTGACCACCAGCGCCGACGTCATTCATAGCTTCTTCATTCCGAGCCTTGGGGTGCAACGCTACGCCATCCCGGGCCGGACGATTGAGACATGGGTCAACATTGACAAGCCCGGCGACTACTATGGCGAGTGCAACCAAGTCTGCGGCACAAATCACAGTATGATGCCGATTTCGATACATGCCGTTACCCCGACCGACTATGTGGCGTGGGCAGCTACGGCAAAGCAGAGATATTCGGACAACAGCACTACGGCGACGCCCGCCGCGGACCCTGACAGGGCCAGCGGTCGGATCGCAGTTGCACAGATTCAGCACTGACCCATATGGCGGTGTATGAAGGAGAGCTAGGATGAGCTTTACCGCCCACGATCCCGCCGAACACGGGCTCGCTCACGCGCACGACGACCACGCACACGGCCAAGCCCCTGGCTTCGCGCGCCGGTGGTTGATGAGCACCAACCATAAAGACATCGGCACGCTCTACCTTATGTTCGCGATCTGCGCGGGCCTGGTGGGCGGCGGGCTCTCCATCCTGATGCGGATGGAACTGCAAAGCCCTGGAATGCAGATCTTCTCGTCTGGCCAACAGTGGAACGCTGTGGTGACAGCTCACGGCCTCATCATGATCTTCTTTGTGGTGATGCCGGCCATGATCGGCGGATTTGGCAACTGGTTCGTGCCGATCATGATCGGCGCGCCTGACATGGCGTTCCCTCGCCTCAATAACATCAGCTTCTGGCTCCTGGTCCCGGCATTCTTCCTCATTTTGGCGGGGCTGTTGACCGGCGATGGCGCGGGGTCGGGGTGGACGCTGTATCCGCCGCTGTCGAACAGCACCTACCAGAGCGGACCGGCGATGGACTTCACGCTGTTCGCATTGCATCTGGCGGGCATTAGTTCGTTGCTTGGTGCGATCAACTTCATCACCACGATCTTCAACATGCGCGCTCCTGGCATGACGCTACACAAGATGCCGTTGTTCGTCTGGTCGATGCTGGTTACCGCGTTCCTGCTGCTGCTGGCGGTGCCGGTCCTTGCGGGCGCCATCACCATGCTGATCACGGACCGCAACTTCGGCACCTCGTTCTTTAACCCCGAAGGCGGTGGCGACCCGGTGCTGTTCCAGCATCTGTTCTGGTTCTTCGGCCATCCCGAAGTCTACATCATGATCCTGCCCGGCTTCGGCATGGTCAGCCACATCATCTCGACCTTCAGCAAGAAGCCAGTGTTCGGTTACCTCGGCATGGCATACGCCATGGTGGCGATCGGCGTGGTGGGCTTCGTGGTCTGGGCGCACCACATGTTCGTCTCGGGCATGGACGTCGACACACGTGCATACTTCATGGCGGCGACGATGATCATCGCGGTGCCTACGGGCATCAAGATCTTCTCCTGGATCGCCACGATGTGGGGCGGCTCGATCGAGATGAACACGCCGATGC
>JANXXW010000009.1 GCA_025350425.1 Rhodospirillales bacterium | reverse complement strand
CAGACGTAGTTGCGCAGCGACTCAATCTGAATTTCGCTGTCGAAATGCCCGATGTTGCACACGATTGCGCGGTGCTTCATCGCGCGCATGTGGTCGATCGTCAGCACGTCGATGTTGCCGGTCGCGGTCACAAAGATGTCGGAGCGCGGCGCCGCGTCCTCCATGGTCACGACCTCGTAGCCCTCCATCGCCGCCTGCAACGCGCAGATCGGATCGACCTCGGTCACCATCACACGGCAGCCGGCCTGGCGCAGCGAGGCGGCCGAGCCCTTGCCCACGTCGCCAAAGCCCGCGACGGTCGCAACCTTGCCGGCCATCATGACGTCGGTACCACGGCGGATCGCGTCCACCAGGCTCTCGCGGCAACCATACAGGTTGTCGAACTTAGACTTGGTGACGCTGTCGTTGACGTTGATCGCGGGAACCTTGAGCGTCCCGGCCTTGGCCATCTCCCACAGGCGGTGCACGCCGGTGGT
This sequence comes from Rhodospirillales bacterium, assembly GCA_025350425.1. Taxonomy (GTDB): domain Bacteria; phylum Pseudomonadota; class Alphaproteobacteria; order Acetobacterales; family Acetobacteraceae; genus JANXTF01. The sequence goes on along the minus strand of JANXXW010000009.1, from coordinate 1,642 downwards.
GGTTTCTTCCGAAAGGCCCTTCACGTCAGCCAACAGCTCGGGATGCTTGTTGTGAATCAGCAGCGTGAGATCGCCGCCATCATCGAGGATCAGGTTAGGCGTCCATCCGCCGGGCCCACGCACGGTCTGCTCGATGCACCACCAAAACTCGTCCTCGTCCATGCCTTTCCAGGCAAACACAGGCGTCCCAGCGGCGGCGACGGCCGCGGCGGCATGATCCTGGGTCGAGAAGATGTTGCACGACGACCAACGGACCGTGGCGCCAAGGTGCTCCAGGGTCTGGATCAATACGGCGGTCTGGATGGTCATGTGCAGGGAACCGGCGATGCGCGCGCCAGCCAACGGCTTGGACGCACCGAACTCCTCGCGCAACGCCATCAGGCCGGGCATTTCATCCTCGGCCATCGAAATTTCCTTCTTGCCCCAGCTGGCAAGGGAAAAGTCTTTCACCTTGTAGTCGTGCTGGACGTTGGTATCGGCCATGGCGCAAGCGCTCCTGATGATGGCGCGCGTCATATAAGGATATCTTGATATGAGCAACCCAGATCGCACGGCGCTGGTAGATCGATGGTTGGATCTGACGCGGCGTATCTTGCCTGCCATGGCCGCGGAACACCGGTGGCCGATCCGTTACGACCACTGCTTCATGCGCGTGTGCCTCGACGCGGCCATGGGTGCGCCCTGGGCCCAAATTGTCAAATCCCCGGCGATCCACCACATGACGGACATCCAGCTAGGCGCGGCCATCGCCATAGCAGAGCGCATCGCGGCCCAGCCAGACCTGCTCAGGCCATTAAACCAGCAAAGCCTAAATCAGCGCAAAGCGTCGAATCCGCAGGGTAAGATGCTATAACATCCCACCCTGCGGGATTATCTAAGTATTCATCGCGTCGAAGAAGTCCTGGTTGGTCTTGCTGTATTTCAGCTTGTCCAACAGGAAATCCATCGCGTCCATCGTCCCCATTGGGTTCAGGATACGGCGTAGCACCCACATCTTGGACAATGTAGCGCGCTCTACCAGCAACTCCTCCTTGCGGGTGCCGGACTTGGTGATGTCGATTGCAGGGAAGGTGCGCTTGTCCGAGAGCTTGCGGTCCAGGATGATCTCGGAGTTACCGGTGCCCTTGAACTCTTCGAAAATCACCTCGTCCATCCGGCTTCCCGTATCGATCAGCGCGGTAGCGATGATCGTGAGCGAGCCGCCCTCCTCGATGTTGCGGGCCGCGCCGAAGAACCGCTTCGGCCGCTGCAACGCGTTGGCGTCCACGCCGCCGGTCAACACCTTGCCCGAACTCGGAACCACTGTGTTGTAAGCCCTCGCAAGCCGCGTGATGCTGTCCAGCAGAATGACCACGTCGCGCTTGTGCTCGACCAGGCGCTTGGCCTTCTCAAGCACCATCTCCGTCACCTGAACATGGCGCGTCGCCGGCTCGTCAAACGTCGAAGCGATAACCTCGCCCTTCACCGTGCGGGCCATGTCGGTCACTTCCTCCGGCCGCTCGTCGATCAGCAGCACGATCAGGAAGGCATCGGGGTGGTTGGCGCTGATCGATCTCGCGATGCTCTGGAGCATCATGGTCTTGCCAGTGCGAGGCGGGGCTACGATCAAGGCCCGCTGGCCCTTGCCGATAGGGGAGACGAG